>NZ_JADPPY010000029.1:0-45696 GCF_018340035.1 Cobetia sp. MC34 | reverse complement strand
GGGGGCAAAAGGGGGGAAGAAGGAAGGGGGGGGGCGTGGGATAAGGGGGCGAGAGCCGGGCCAGGCTGCACGACGGCGTATTGCCTGGCCCTGATTGCGCGATGACTAGTCGGTGAGGCGACTAGTGGGCTGGATGGCGCGGCCTGGTGCTCAAGCGCCACCACTCTCGTCCGACGACTCGTCACCGGCGACATGCAGCGCGACCTCGTGCTGACGCATCAGGGTCAGGATGCTTTCCGGGGGCTGGATATCGGTGAAGAGCGCATCGAGCTGACTCAGGTTGCCCTGGCGCACGACCGCATTGCGCTGGAACTTGGAGTGATCCGCGATCAGGAAGACCTGGCGTGAGTTGTGGATGATCGCCTGGGCGACACGCACTTCCTGATAGTCGAATTCCAGCAGCGAGCCATCTTCATCGATGCCGCTGATGCCAATGATCCCGAAGTCGACCTTGAACTGGTTGATGAAGTCGATGGTGGCCTCGCCGATGATGCCGCCATCGCGGGAACGCACCATGCCGCCGGCCACGATGACATTGAAATCCTCCTTGTGCTGGAGGATGGCCGCCACGTTCAGGTTGTTGGTGATGACCTCAAGCCCGTGGTGATCACATAGCGCCTCGGCCACCATCTCGTTGCTGGTGCCGATGTTGATGAACAGCGAGGCGTGGTCTGGAATCTGCCTGGCCAAGGCCGCCGCCATGCGCCGCTTGGCGCCCAGGTTCAATGTCTTGCGGGTGCTGTAGGCGGTGCTGACGGTACTGGACTCAAGCCCCGCGCCCCCGTGCACGCGCTTGAGCGCGCCGGCCTCGGACAGCTGATTGAGGTCGCGACGAATGGTCTGCGGCGTGACCTCGAAGTGACTGGCCAGCTGCTCGATGGAGGCATATCCCTGACGCGTGATCAGTTCGACAATGGCGCGATGGCGCTTTGGCTGCATCATCCTGCTCTCTTGTTGTCAGCGGCTTGCGAAACGTGAGTTCACTTCATGTCAGCAAGTGCGCATCACGGTTGCCGTTGGGGAGTGGGGTCGTCCAGCGAGGGTACATCCTAATCCAACAGGGGGGCGTCAGTGCAATTTGACGAATGGCGTCAAGGTGTTGCGAAGCTGCAACAGGCCATGTCGGCGCAATGGACATGAGACCAAGGTACAATGATATTGATTGGTAATACGTTTGTGATAGCGCGCATTTGGCGCTAACGTTTGCAGCGATATTCGAAGACGAACATTTCGTGTTCGGTTGTGATGGTTCAAGAGGAAGTGTTCTCGCTGCGCCTGCCAAGCGCGGAGAGGACAAAGCCAACCCGCTTTCTCCTGTCGCTCTCACATGATACCCGAGCCAATATAGTGAAGTACCGCAGTCTCCGCTGACGTGTACTCTCAGAAGCAGCCTCGAAGCCAAGGACAGTCATAATGTCTAGCCCCAAGCCAGAGAAAGACTCTCGCGTCGATGGACCCACGCGCATTCTCGCGATCGACCAGGGTACCACCAGCTCCCGCGCCATCCTGTTCGATCGTGAAGGGACGGTGACAGGTCTGGCACAGGAAGAATTCCCGCAGCATTTCCCGGACAGCGGGTGGGTCGAGCACAACGTCGATGATATCTGGGGGTCGGTGAAGCGCACCGTGCGTCAGTCGCTGATCAACACCAATGTCGGCGCCGAGCAGGTGGCCGCCATCGGGATCACCAACCAGCGTGAGACCACCATCGTCTGGGACCGCAAGACCGGCGTGCCGGTCTACAACGCCATCGTCTGGCAGGACCGTCGCACCCACGAGTACTGTCGTGAGCTTTCCGATGCCGGTCATGGTGACATGATCCAGCAGAAGACCGGTCTGCTGATCGACCCGTATTTCTCCGCGACCAAGCTGCGCTGGATTCTCGAGAATGTCGAAGGCGTTCGCGCACGCGCCGAGAAGGGCGAGCTGGCCTTCGGTACCGTCGACAGCTACCTGATCTGGAAGCTGACCGCTGGCAAGCGTCACGTCACCGATGCCACCAACGCCTCGCGTACCTGCCTGTTCAACATCGTCGATCAGTGCTGGGACAGCGAGCTGCTGGAGCTGTTCGGTATCCCGGAATCCCTGCTGCCGGAAGTGCTGGATTCCAGTGATGATTTCGGCACCACCGACCCGCAGCTGTTCGGTGCGGCGATGCCGATTCGCGGCGTGGCCGGCGATCAGCAGGCGGCGCTGGTCGGTCAGGCCTGCTTCACGCCCGGCATGAGCAAGAGCACCTATGGCACTGGCTGCTTCATGATCATGAACACCGGCGAGAAGATGGAGCTGTCCCGCAATCGTCTGCTGACCACGGTGGGCTATCGCCTCAATGGCAAGCCGACCTATGCCATGGAAGGCAGCATCTTCGTGGCGGGCGCAACCGTGCAGTGGCTGCGTGATGGCCTGAAGCTGTTCTCCGATGCCTCCGAGACCGAACCGCTGGCGCGTGCGGCCAAGGCCGACCACGGCGTCTACATGGTGCCGGCCTTCACCGGCCTTGGGGCACCGCACTGGGACCCGCAGGCGCGTGGCGCGATTCTGGGGCTGACCCGTGGCACCGGCATCACCGATATCGTGGCGGCCGGCCTGCAGTCGGTGTGCTATCAGACGCGTGACCTGCAGGAGTGCATGCTGGATGACGTGGCCATCAACTGCGCGAATCTGCGCGTGGATGGCGGCATGGTCAGCAACAACTGGGTGATGCAGTTCCTGTCAGACATGCTGGGCGTGAAGGTGGATCGTCCGCGCGTGCTGGAGACCACGGCGCTGGGTGTCGCGTATCTGGCTGGCCTGCATATCGGCTGGTATGAAAGCCTGGATGAGATCAGCGAGCTGTGGCATTGCGAGCGTACCTTCGCGCCGGAAATGGCGGAAGAGCAGCGTGAGCGCCTCTACGCCGGCTGGCTGGAAGCGGTGGAAAGAGTGAAAAGCGACGGAGGGCACTGAGCATGTGGACTGATGTCATGACAGGCGAGTTTCTCGGCTGTCTGTTCCTTATCCTGTTCGGCGGTGGCGTGGTCGCCAATGTGGTGTTGTCTGACACCAAGGGCAATGGTTCCGGCTGGATCGTGATCACCACCGGCTGGGGCTTTGCCGTGATGATCGGCGTATTCGTGGCCGTCTCGACCGGTTCGCCCCAGGCGGACCTCAATCCGGCGGTGACGCTGGCCAAGTATCTGCTCGGGGTGCATGCCACCCTCGTTGATGTGGCGCGGCATGTCATCGCGCAGATGCTCGGTTGTTTTGCCGGTGCCGTGATGGTGTGGCTGGCCTATCTGCCGCACTGGAAGCGCACCAGCGATGCTGGCCTCAAGCGGGCGGTGTTCTGCACTGACCCGGCAGTCGAGTGTCGTCTGGGCAACATGCTCAGCGAAGTGATCGGGACCGTGGTGCTGATCTTCGGTATCGGTGCCATCGTCGGTTCCGGCACCATCAGCGCTGGCCTGCTGCCGTATCTGGTCGGCATGCTGGTGTGGGCCATCGGTCTCTCGCTGGGTGGCGCGACCGGTTATGCCATCAACCCGGCACGTGATCTGGGCCCGCGTATCGCGCACTCCTTGTTGCCGATTCACGGCAAGGGCGCTTCCGGCTGGGGGTATGCCTGGGTGCCGATCGCCGGCCCCCTGGCGGGTGCCTTGATCGCGGCCTCCATGTGGCATCTGCTGCTGTAACAAATCCTTGCCGCAATCCGCTGGAGCAGCCCCCTGCACCTGTGGCACTGTAGCCTGACTTCGCCCCGTCCCTCGACGGGGCGAAGTCATTTCGGGTCTCCGCCTTTTCTCGCCATCCCCCCGGCGATAGCACCACTCCATCGTCATGGGGCGCGTTCGTGCGGGCGAGAGGTGGCGGTAGACGACTGACAGGGGGCAAGTGGCGGAGGTCATCAATATGTGGACTGACGTCATGACGGGCGAGTTTCTGGGTACCACCTTCATGATTCTGCTGGGAGGTGGCGTGGTCGCCAATGCGATGCTCAGGGGCACCAAGGGAGCGGGTTCCAGCTGGTTGATGATCAATGCCGGCTGGGGATTTGCCGTGATGGTCGGGGTGCTGGTCTCGACCTCGACAGGGTCGCCCTACGGCGATCTCAATCCGGCGGTGACGATCGCGAAATACCTGCTGGGCGTGCATACCGACGAGCTCAAGGTCGCCAGGATGATGCTGGCGGAGCTGCTGGGCTGCTTCATGGGGGCGGTGCTGGTGTGGGCGGCCTATTACCCGCATTGGGAGGTGACCCGAGACCCGCTGCGCAAACGCGCGGTCTTCTGTACTGATCCGGCAGTGGCCAACAAGGCGGCCAATGTCATCAGTGAAGCGATCGCGACGGTGGTGCTCATCTTCGCCATCGGCAGCATGGTCGACAGCGCGCTGGTCACCGATCAGGCGCTGCCATATCTGATCGGTGTGCTGGTCTGGGCGATCGGCCTGTCGCTGGGTGGGCCGACCGGCAACGCGATGAACCCGGCGCGTGACCTGGCGCCGCGCATCGCGCATTGGGTATTGCCGATTGCCGGCAAGGGCAGTTCGGGCTGGCAGTATGCCTGGGTGCCGATCGCCGGTCCCTTGCTGGGGGCCGTGTTGGCAGCTGCGCTGCGTCGGGTCTTCCTCTAGCCGTCGAGGCGCTGCGGCCAGCCATTGTCGTGTCCGTGCGCTGCCAGCCAACCTTGTGCCATTCGACAAGAGTGGTTGGCGGCGTAGGGCTGAGCAGGGCAGATCAGACCGGATGAGTCCTTTTCAGGCCTGGCCGCGATGACGTGCCTCGCTTGCGTGCCACGCGCGCGGCCGGTCCGTGCTCGTTCTATGTCCGCTCTATGCCCGTTCTATTTGCCTGATCATGGCAAGGCGGAATGGCGAGAAAATTTTTTATCATCAGGGGGTTGCATCAAAACGGGAGTTGCGTAGAATACGTCCTCGCTGACAGGGCAAAGCACTTCGCATCACACTGCTTCGCGTTTCAGCATGCTGACATAGGACCATAGCTCAGTTGGTTAGAGCGCCACGTTGACATCGTGGAGGTCGGCGGTTCAAATCCGCCTGGTCCTACCAGCATCGGCACTGATGGCAACATCGCGCCACTTGATTCAGGACCATAGCTCAGTTGGTTAGAGCGCCACGTTGACATCGTGGAGGTCGGCGGTTCAAATCCGCCTGGTCCTACCAAGCCGTTCCACGGTATGTTTCAAGTGTTCCTGTGTCATCTGCCACACTTCAGGACCATAGCTCAGTTGGTTAGAGCGCCACGTTGACATCGTGGAGGTCGGCGGTTCAAATCCGCCTGGTCCTACCAGATTCCAGAAAACGCCCGGCTCATCGAGTCTGGCGTTTTCGTGTGCGTGTCATGAAAATCTGCCGCGGGATTGGTGCGCGCCGCTCAGACAAGTGTCTCGTCGAGGAATTCGCGTGCTTCCTTGAGGGCGGCATTGGCAGCGCTCAGCAGTGGGGCGAAGCCGACGAACACATGTGGCATGTCCGGCCACAGACTCAAGGTGACGGGCGAGCCGCAGTCCTGCGCCTGAGTAGCATAGCGACGGCTGTCATCGAGCAGGATCTCCGCCTCGCCGCACTGGATAAGCGTCGGTGGTAGCTCAAACAGATTTCCCTCCAGCGGCGAGATGCGCGGATCACTCATGTCGGTGCCGTCCTGCACATAGGCCATGCTCACGAAAGGCAGCAGATTGGGATCGAGGACCGGGTCCACCTCGGCCTTGCGCGACAGCGAGGCGCTGCCCCAGCTGAGGTCCGTGGCGGGCGAGAAGGCGATCACCGCATCCGGCAGCCGCTCACCTGCGCTCTTGAGCGCATTCACGGCCGCCAGCGTGAGGTTGCCGCCCGCACTGTCACCGGCCAGCAGCAGGTGGTCCTGCGGGTATTCGTCACACAGCCAGCGCCACGCGGCCAGCACGTCCTGCAGGCCGGCCGGGAAGGCGGCCTCGGGCGCGAGGCGGTAATCCAGGGTGTAGGTCTCGGCGCGTGCCGCTCGCCCCAGACGGCTGGCCAGAGGACGATGGCCGGCAGGTGAGCCTGCGATCCAGCTGCCACCATGCACATACAGCAGGCGACGCGGGCGCGCTGGTGCGTCTTCGGGTGCCGGCAATACCTCACAGACACGCTCTCCCTCGCCGCCTGACACCATCGCGAGACGCGGTGTCACGCCGGTGTCGAGAATGCTGGCATCGGCGGCGAAGTAAGCCTCAAGCAGGGTGCGCTTGGCGCCGAGGTCATTGCCGGTGCGCGCCGTGAAGGCCTTGATGCGCTCAAGATGCTTGATGACCTGCTCAAGCCCGGCATGCGCTTCGTCGTGATTGTGCAGCGAGGCCTCCGCATGTGGGGGCGGCGAATCCGGGGAGGAGGGCGATGTAGAGAGCGACGAGGGATGAGATGGCGACCGGGATGACATGTTTGGCTCCTGTCGGGGGCGAGAGCTCTTAACCTGTCATCTCGCACGGGGCTGTGCAAGGCCTGACAGGCCACAACGCAAACCGCCCGCCGTGCGAGTGGCGCGGCGGGCGGCAGAGCGTGATGCTGACGTTCAGGCTGTCTGTCAGGCGGGCGCTCAGTTTGTCAGGCAGGAACGCTGTCGAAGTCGCTGGAGGCGATGAAGATCTCGACCAGGCGCTCGATGCCGGCCTGATCCTCTTCGTCGAAGCGCTCGGGGCTCGGGCTGTCCAGATCCAGCACACCCCACAGCACTTGCTGACCGTCCTGCTCGATGAGCACCGGGATGACCAGCTCGCTGCGCGAGGCGGCGTCACAGGCGATATGGCCCGGGAAGGCGTGCACGTCCGCGACACGCTGGGTGGTGCGCTCGGTAGCGGCAGCGCCACACACGCCCTTGGTGAAGGGAATCGGGTGGCAGGCCGGCTGACCCTGGAACGGCCCCAGGTGCAGGATTTGCGGCTGACGTTGCACATAGAAGCCTGCCCAGTTGAGGTTCTCCACTGTCATGTTGACGAAGGCAGCCGTCTGGGAGGCGTTGGTCAGCCAGTCGCGGGTATCGAGGATGGCATCCAGCTGGCGGGCCAGCAGTGAATAGTCGGGGCGAGTGGCCATGAGGGCTCCTGAGGGATAGGTAAGGTGGCGAGATGGCGCAAGAATGCGGTCGCGGGTCGCCTGTTTCAAGCGTGTCCTGCGCGCGTGTCTGCTCGCACTGCGCCGGCTGCTGGGCGTGATGAGATGCGTGATGAGATGAGTCATCCACCGGATGCAAAAGCGCCGACCAGTGGTCGGCGCTTTGCGTTCAGGCGTCTGTCGGTGACGTGGGGTGAGGCTTACTTCCAGCCCGGTACCGCCGCACCCTTGAACAGCTCTTCCGCCTTGGCTTCGACTTCCGGCGTCTGATAGGCCTTGACCAGCTTCTGCACCTTCTCGCTGTCTTCATCGCCCTGACGCACGACGATCAGGTTGACGTACGGAGACTCGGCGCCTTCACGGATCAGCGCGTCTTCCGGCTTCAATCCAGCCGGCTGGGCGAAGGTGTTGTTGATGAAGGCCAGGTCGACGTCCGGCAGGATGCGCGGCAGCTGGGCAGCCTCGATTTCCTTGAACTGGTAGTCATGCGGGTTCTTGGCGACATCGATCGGGGTCGCTTCGAGGTTGCTCTTGTCGGTCAGCTCGATCATGCCCAGGTCGTGCATCAGGATCAGCGAGCGGCCTTCGTTGGACGGGTCGTTCGGCAGGGCGATGGTTGCGCCGTCCGGCAGTTCGCTGATGTCTTCGTACTTCTCGGAATAGGCACCGATCGGGTACACGAAGGTCTTGCCGGCGCTGGCGAACTTGTAGCCGCGCTCACGCACCATGGATTCCATGTACGGCTGGTGCTGGTAGGCGTTGGCGTCCAGCGAGCCATCGGCCAGAGCGGCGTTCGGTGACACGTAATCAGTGAACTCGGTGATCTCGACGTTCAGGTCGTACTTTTCCTTGGCGATCTCGGCCGCGACCTTCATCACTTCGGTTTCCGGGCCTGCGACGGTGCCCATCTTGAGGGTGTTCTCGTCGGACGCGTCGTTGCCACAGCCTGCCAGCAGGGTGGCGCCGAGCAGGGTCGCGGCACCGGCAAGGCGCAGCGGGGAAGACAGTGTGGTCAGCATGTTGCGCATCGAGGTTCTCCTTGTGATCCAGCGTGACCGACGCGGTCCGCGGGATATTATGAGTGATGGCTCATCGTGATGAGCCGTCACGATACCGAAAGCATTCTTGCATGTGGAGCGACCGACGGCTGTCGAGCGCTCGTCACCGTGGCGGCAGGTGTCACTTGTGATTCGACTTGCGCACCAGGTGGTCACCCAGGCTCTGGAAGCCCTGCACCATGACGACGAGGATGACCACGGTCACCAGCATCACCATCGGGTCGAAACGGTTGTATCCGTAGCGAATGCCCAGATCCCCCAGGCCGCCGCCACCGACGGTGCCGGCCATGGCGGAATAGCTGATCAGGGTCACCACGGTGATGGTCAGGCCGTTGATGATGCCGCCGCGCGCTTCCGGCAACAGTACCTTGGTGATGATCTGCATCGGCGTGGCGCCCATGGCCTGGGCGGCTTCGACCAGACCCGGGCCGACTTCATTCAGTGCACCTTCGATCAGGCGGGCGACGAAGGGGATCGAGGCGATGGTCAGCGGCACGATGGCGGCATTGGTGCCGATCGAGCTGCCCGCGATCAGGCGCGTCAGCGGGATGATCGCCACCATCAGGATGATGAACGGCACCGAGCGACCGATGTTGGTGATGATGCTCAACACGCTGTTGAGTGCCGGGCGCGCGAGAATCTGGCCGGGACGCGAGGTGTAGAGTGCCACGCCCAGTGGAATGCCGAGTGCCGCGGAGATCAGGCCTGCCACCGCGACCATGTACAGGGTCTCGAGGGTGGAGGACAGGACGAGTTCAAGCAGTGCGGGTGACATGACCGAGCACCTCCACTTTCAGGTCGTGGGATTCGAGATAATCGAGCGCTTGCCGGGTCTGGCGGCTGTCGCCCATCAGTTCGGCGATCATCAGGCCCAGGGTGCGGTCCTGAATGGATTCCACCTTGGCCTGCAGGATGCTGACATCCACCTGGCATTCACGCGCCAGACGGGAGATCAGCGGAGTGGAGACGGCGTCGCCGCTGAAGGCCAGTCGCACCACCGGGTGGGTGTGCGGGCCGGCCGTGGCTTCGAGGCGCTCGACCAGCGCACGCGGCGGCTCAAGCTCCAGGAAGTCATTGAGGAACTCGCGACCCAGGCGGGTCTGCGGTGCGGTGAAGAAATCGCCTACCGAGGCGACTTCGACCAGTTCACCGCCGCTGATCAGGGCGACCTGATCACAGATGCTCTTGACCACTTCCATCTCGTGGGTGATCAGCAGGATCGTCAGGCCCAGCTTGGTGTTGATGTCCTTGAGCAGCTCAAGGATGGAGGCGGTGGTCTGCGGGTCGAGGGCCGAGGTGGCCTCATCACACAGCAGCACCTTGGGGCGGCTGGCCAGCGCACGGGCGATGGCCACACGCTGTTTCTGGCCGCCGGACAGCTGGGCAGGATACTGGTCGGCCTTGTCGCCCAGGCCGGTCAGCTCCAGCAATGGCTCGACGCGCTTTTTGATCTCGTCCTTCGAGATGCCAGCCAGCTCCAGCGGCAGCGCCACATTGGCGAAGACCGTGCGTGAGGAGAGCAGATTGAAGTGCTGGAAGATCATGCCGATCTGGTGACGAGCGCTGCGCAGGGCGGACTCGTCGAGCTCGGTCAGTTCCTGACCATCGACGACGACGCTACCGGCAGTGGGGCGTTCGAGTAGATTGACGCAGCGAATGAGGGTCGACTTGCCGGCACCGGACAGGCCGATGACACCGGTAATGGCGCCCTGAGGAACCGTGAGGCTGGCATCCTTGAGCGCGACCACGGCCTTGTCACCACTGCCGTAAGTCTTGGAGACGTTCTTGAGTGTGATCATGGGGGTCCGAGTGGTTAAGGCACCAACCGGATTGCGGGCGAAGGTCTGTAGAGGACAGAACGTTCTGCCGGCGTCTGCGCACATGGCAGACAGCGAAGAGGGGAGCGATCCAGTGGGGAGAAAAAAGACCACCCAAGACGGGTGGCCATCAACGCTGGACACACCCTTTTAGCAGAACTTGCACCCCGTGAGACCAGCTCTCGTGGTGGGCGCCCGCAATCCGGGTACAAATCGGCGCCAAACAGATTTGAGGCGCATTCTATCAGTCACCTTGGGGGTGTCAACGACTTTGGTCTTGCGCTGGACGTTTATTCGAACTGTCGTTCGATATGGCAATTCGGCGATACGCTCTGTAAGCCATTTCTTACAAGGCTCTTGTCGTGACGCGGGTTTCAACTGCCAGCGACGGCTTTCCTGTCTTGACGGTCAGTTGGGCATGAGTTGCGGCCCGCTCTGGCTACTTTGCGTTCGCGGTGGCAGCCGTGCTCGTCTGTTGCGAGTGGCGGGTGGTGAGGGCGGCAACGCCGCGCACTCCCACGGCAGACAACGCCAGCATGTCGACGGCTAGTCCACCATGCTAGGATTTCGGCTGGGCATGCCGGTCATCTCGCTGCTGCATGCCGTCCCTTATTCATGGCTTCTCGACAGCAAGAAGCAGCAGTGCAAGGAAAGATCACGCATGTTCACGGGTATTGTACAAGGCATGGCGGAAGTGGTGGCCATTGAAGAACGCACTGACTTTCGCACGCATCAGGTCCGGTTGCCGGCGGGACTGGAGGCGGGGCTGGAGCTGGGGGCCTCGGTGGCCCATAACGGTTGCTGTCTGACCGTGACGGCGCTTGAGGGTCAACTGGCCAGCTTTGACCTGATGCGCGAGACGCTGCGTCTGACCAATCTGGGCGAACTCGAGGTGGGCAGCGTCGTGAACGTGGAGCGAGCGGCACGCTTCGGCGACGAGATCGGCGGGCACTCGATGTCCGGGCATGTGATGGCGATGGTGACCATCGATGCCATCGAGGCCACTGCGGACAATCGTCGTATCTGGTTCCAGGCGCCGGCCGAGCTGATGCGTTTTCTGTTCGACAAGGGCTATGTGGGACTCGACGGTGTCAGCCTGACGATCGGCGAGGTGCAGGGCACACGCTTCTGCGTCAATCTGATTCCCGAGACGCTCGAGCGCACCCTGATGGGCGTGCGCGCCGTCGGTGATCAGGTCAACCTTGAAGTCGACCCGCAGACCCAGGCGATTGTCGAGACCGTCGAGCGGGTCATGGCCTCCCGTCTGGCATGAGGCTTGCAGGTCTGCAGCGGATCAACTCGCTGGCAGGACGCCAGAACTCGTCTGACTGGTCAGGAAATATGCCGGGAATGCTCGATTCGCTGCAGACCTTTGGGTACCATGTTGCGCCTTTCGATGCCCTGCCGCTGGCGGGGCATCGTGGTTCAGGCAGGCTGAACAGGGGAAAAGCTTCATCCGACGCCCTGTGCGGCATACCTGTCCGAGCGAGTTCGTCTTGATCTGCTGATTCTGACAATCACCGACCACTGCGCCTTGCCGGACAGGCACTGCTCAAGGATAGGGGCTACCTCAATGCTGGAACGTCTTTTCAAGCTCTCCGAGCACGGTACCAATGTGCGTACCGAAGTCATCGCAGGATTTACCTCCTTCCTCGCGATGGCCTATATCATCTTCGTGGCTCCCTCGATGCTGGCCTCCACCGGCATGGATCACGGCGCCGTGTTCGTCGCGACCTGTCTGGCGGCCGCCATCGGCTGTCTGGTCATGGGGCTCTACGCCAACTACCCGATCGCGCTGGCGCCGGGCATGGGGCTGACGGCCTTCTTCACCTATACGGTCGCCGGTCAGATGGGCGTGCCCTGGCAGGTCGCGCTGGGCGCGGTCTTCCTGTCCGGGGTGAGCTTCTTCCTGCTCTCCGCCTTCAAGATTCGCGAGTGGATCATCAATGCCATTCCCGCCTCGCTGAAGACCGGCATCGCCGCGGGCATCGGCCTGTTCATGGCGATCATTGCCCTGCAGGGCAGCGGCATCGTCGTCGACGCCCCGGGCACGCTGGTCACGCTGGGCGATCTGTCCTCACCGGCGGCCATGTATGCATTGCTCTCGTTCTTTTTGATCGTCGCGCTGTCGTATCGGAAGGTGATCGGTGCGGTGATGATCGGCATTCTTGTCGTGACTCTGCTAGCGACCCTGACCGGCAACAACGATTTCCACGGCTTTGCCTCGATGCCGCCGAGCATGCTGCCGACGCTGGCGGAACTTGATATCGCCGGCGCCTTCAATCTGGGCATGGTGTCGATCATCTTCGCCTTCCTGTTCGTCGATCTGTTCGACACCTCGGGCACGCTGATCGCCGTCTCCCAGCAGGCTGGCCTGACCAATGAGCGTGGCCACCTGCCGCGGCTGGGACGGGCCTTGATGGCAGATTCCAGTGCCACCATGGTCGGCTCTGTCATGGGCACCTCGAACGTGACCAGCTACATCGAATCCGCCACCGGCGTGGCCGCCGGCGGACGTACCGGCCTGACGGCCGTGGTCGTGGCCGGCCTGTTCCTCGTCAGCCTGTTCCTGTCGCCGCTGGCGACCTCGATTCCGGCCTTCGCCACTGCCGGTGCGCTGCTGTATGTCGCCTGCCTGATGACGGGCGGCCTGGCACGCATCGACTGGAACGACATTACTGAAGCGGCACCGGTGGTGATCGCCACCCTGGTGATGCCGCTGACCTACTCGATTGCCAACGGGATCGCGCTGGGCTTCATCAGCTACGCCGTGATCAAGCTGTTCTCCGGCCGTTATCGTGATCTGAGCCCGGGGCTGGTGATTCTCGCCATCCTGTTCGCCTGCAAATACCTGTTCCTCGACGGAGCCCTCTAATGAGCATCTACAGCGACTACATCAAGTCTGTCATCCGCACCGTGCCGGACTGGCCCCAGGAAGGCGTCAACTTCCGTGACATCACGCCGGTGCTGCAGAACTCCGCCGCGTTCCGCAAGCTGATCGACTCCTTCGTGCACCGCTATCAGGAGATGGAAATCGACGCCATCGCCGCCATCGATGCGCGTGGCTTCATCATCGGTGCTCCGCTGGCCTACGAGCTGGGCTGCAGCTTCGTACCGGTGCGCAAGAAGGGCAAGCTGCCGTTCAAGACCATCAGCGAGACCTACTCGCTGGAATACGGTGAGTCCACTGTCGAGCTGCACTCCGATGCCTTCCGTGAAGGCGATCGCATCCTGGTGATGGATGACCTGATCGCTACCGGCGGCACCATGCTGGCGGCCTGCAAGCTGATCGAGCGCACCGGTGGTGTGGTCGTCGAGACGGCAGCCATCATCGATCTGCCGGAAATCGGCGGCTCCGCGCGCATTCGTGAAGAAGGCCACAGTGTCTTCGCGGCGTGCAGCTTCACCGAATCCGAGTAATGCCGGCTTGACGCGATGGCCCTGTCTTCTGGCAGGGCCATCGTCGTTGCTGCGGGCAGCGAATCTGAGGCCCTTGTCCGCGCTCCGGCGTGGCTGAGTGGATCTTCCCCTTGTGCGGTGGCGCGCCAGCCACCATGCTTTCCTTCTGTTTCGTCATTGCGAGTGACCCACATGTCTTCCGAACGCTACCACGACCACTTCATCGTCTCCTGGGACCAGCTGCACCGTGATGTGCGCGCGCTATGTCACGACCTCAGTGGTCGCGACTTCAAGGGCATCATCGCCATCACCCGCGGTGGCCTGATTCCGGCCGGCCTGATCGCCCGCGAGCTGGGTATCCGCCACATCGATACCGTGTGCATCAAGAGCTATCACGACCACATGGAGCAGGGTGGTCTGGAAGTGGTCAAGGGCGTCGACCACGACGGTGACGGCTGGCTACTGGTCGATGACCTGGTCGACACCGGCAACACCGCACGTGCGGTGCGTGACATGCTGCCCAAGGCGCACTTCGTGACTGTCTATGCCAAGCCGGAAGGTCGTCCGCTGGTCGATGGCTTCATCACCGAAGTGCCGCAGAACTGCTGGATCCAGTTCCCGTGGGACATGGGCATCGCCTACGTCGAGCCGATCGCCGAGCAGCTCAAGAAGCAAGAGAGCGATAGCTGACATGCCGTTGGAGACTGCCGCGACTGGCCGCTCCGAGGTGTTGCCTGCCGATTGGCAGGCGCATCTCGGCCAAGAGTTTCAGGCTGACTACATGCAGCGTCTGCGCGACTTTCTGCGCGCCGAGAAAGATGCCGGCAAGGTCATCTATCCGCACTCCGATGACTGGTTCCGTGCCTTCTGGCTGACGCCGCTCTCCAACGTCAAGGTCGTGATCCTCGGCCAGGACCCGTACCACGGCCCGGGCCAGGCGCACGGACTGTGCTTCTCGGTACGCCTCGGGGTGCGCCCGCCGCCTTCGCTGAAGAACATCTACAAGGAACTGGCCACCGATGTCGGCGTCGAACCCGTCGATCACGGCTTCCTTGAAAGCTGGGCGAAGCAGGGCGTCTTGCTGCTCAACAGCGTGCTGACCGTCGAGCAGGGCAAGGCCGCCTCGCATCAGAAGCAGGGGTGGGAGCAATTCACCGACCGCGCCATCGACGTGATCAATCAGCACTGTGAGGGTGTCGTCTTCCTGCTCTGGGGCAGTCATGCCCAGAAGAAGGCCCGCGCTGTGGACGCCCAGAAGCACCTGGTGCTCCACGCGCCGCACCCATCCCCCCTCGCAGCGCACCGCGGTTTCTTCGGCTCTCGCCACTTCTCTCAAGCCAGCGCCTGGCTGGAAGCGCGTGGGGAAAAGCCGGTCGACTGGCAGTTGCCGCTGCTTAATGACCGAGTGTGAAGACGAGAAAGCACATTGACACATCCGACATTGCAAGGGCCTCGTGCGGGGCATCTCATCAGCCTCAAGAATCTGGGCGGGGCTTCACCAACTTCTTTCGCTCAGTTGCACGTTGCAGCTGTCGCTTGGCATCAGTGAGCCCTTTTGCGTCGGGTGGAGCGTAATCCCATTCTGGTCGCGCAGGCGCTCGAGTCGCGTGAAATCACTCATGTACTGGTGTGATGGGGCGGCAGCCCGGAGCAGGGCAGGTAAATGGACGTGGCCTCGAATGATCATTGCGCGAGACTTTTTGCCGGCCAAATGCTGTCAGGGTGTCGGGGCTTTATTGATGATGTGATGGGCAGTCAGTCTTCAATGTAAGAATGATATAGGAAATGACTTCTCTAGGGGGCATACCATAATATTAACAACGATGTGAATCAAGCAGCTCTCGACTCATCGCGCGTCTTTTCTGGTACTTGTAAATCTTATGCAATTCTATACAGGACATGATTGTTTTTTTGAATGTTTTATTGTTGATAATGACGCCGGAGTTCCAGGGTGTCATGGCTCTGTAATAAAAATATATATCTTTGAGCGGATGTAGAGAGCCATATTCCCAAGGTTTGCTGCGTTTTCCCATATAGTGAATCATCTTGGGTTTTTGGATGGACTCCAAAAACTCTTCTCTCGGTCTATGTTGCTCATGCATTCTTTTCTCGAGATTCTTGTATGCAGGGCGCTGGGCATTCCATGCCAATGGTAATTGTGTCCACTCACCATCGAGGATTTTGTTGAGTGCAGATTGTTCTGGATAAGTACAGAGTTCCGGGTGTTCGCGCAAAAAAGATAATGCTCTTTCTCCAATATTGAGTTCTTTCCAATAGCGCATGTTGATTAACATCAAGCCGCAGTTGAAATATTTTCCTTTTTCCAGCCCCAAAGATTTATAGGGAGATCGCCCTATATTTTCTACAGCAGCGAGTGTGAAATCAAGTGTTGGTAAATCATCCATGATTGTCGTAATGTCTTCCACGACAACTGTGTCGCAGTCGATGCATACGATAAATTTTATATATGGGGCAATGACTTCTTTTAGATAAAGTCTGAAATATATAGATAATCCATATCGCTTGACCTCCAAGCCTTCGAACTTGCTTTTGTCTAAGTAAGTAAAGGTGATGTTTGATTTATAGCAGGTGATCATTTCTTGCAGCCGAGAAATGGTGCTCGACGTCAATCCTGCGTCCCCTATAATGAAGCATAAGTCTTCAGGCGTCTGACAATTATCCAGAATGGAAATAATAGTAGTGGCAAGATGAGGCGCATAATTTTCATCGCAGGATATAAAAATATGTAGCATGGCTTATGATCACACCGTAAGTCTATTTGTCCATACTGTAGCATTATGCCAGCGCTTTATCTAGCGTCTCTTCTTTACGACGCTGGACACACGTTGGTTGCCTATTGCCTCCTAGCTCGAGTTTCAATGTAATGAGTCGCGCAAAATTTCAGCGTAAAATATTTTTATGCTGGCTAGCTGTGGATTGTTCTAATAAGATTATTATCTCGCGCATATATATTGCTTGTGCTGTCGGGTAGATCTTTTCTGACGGTTTGAAAAATTGAAAGATCGAAATTGTGTTTATTTGCAAATTCATTGAAATAGATGTCATAGGTTTAAGTTTGACTTATAATAAAATCTTGCTAAGCCCTCTTCGGGAAAGTGTCGTTAAATAGTCTTTGCATGTTGGGGACAGGGAGGGTGGAGCAGTATCGGGTTGTTATGTAAAGCGTTTTGTGTCATGATATCATAGATAATATTGTATGAAGATTTATCACAAGTTTTTTCTCTCTAAGCTTTATTTATCTTGGGCAAAGATGATGGCTCGAGGGTCGGCTTGCTGGGATATTTCGAAGCGTTGAATTATAGCTTCAAGGTGATTGCTGAAAAGTCGAATATTGATACAGTTATCGCTTATCTCAATAGAGTAATCCCTATTGCTGTAAAGCAAGAGAAAGTATCGCTCCAATGACTCGAGATAAAGTGGCTATTCCCCATGCTCAGAATTTTGCCAGCTTTGGGTATTCTTCCTTGTCTATAAAGGGATCGCCATTGGCATGATATTTGTGTCGCGCTAGACTCGTGAGTTTTAGTCAGTCTCCATTCGTGGCATCTTGCGTACGTATAGTTGTGCTAGTCTTGGTGTTTAAAGTGATCGTATTTATATAGAGGAAATGACATGTTAAGTCAGCCTAGGATTGGTCATCTCGTCAGTCTAAAGAATCTTGGAGGAGTTGAACGCCACTTCTCTCGCTTCTTCAATGACATGATAAAGACTGGGAATGATTACCACTTACTCCCTATGACCGATACACTGCATCCTATTGTGCAGGAAGAATTGCACGATCATTCCTTGCGTATCCATTCAATAAAAGGTCCTCGTGGTGTCAATCTCCCGAAGCAGATCCCATGGCTGCGCCCTGCCTATCAGCGGAAGCTGCTGAAGACCTTGTCACTTGAGCAATTAGTCATCTGGAATAAATATCGCAATTTTCCTATTGCGTTGCCGGACGATCTTCCCATCGTGCATTTCGAGCGTGGCAGTGCGTGGTTCATCGAGCCAGCCCCGGACGTCCAGCGTTATGTGAAACGTTGGTCTGGTGTCATCTGCAACTCCCACGCCTCACTACGGATGCTGCAGCTGAAGCTTGGTTTGCCGGAAGAGTGTCCAGCACTTGTCGCGCGCAATGCCATGATGTTGCCGCAGATGACGGCAACGCATGACGGAGAGGCCTTTCGCCTGGGATTCGCGGGTCGACTGACAGCGCTCAAGGCCCCTGTCATCGCCCTCGAGACAATAAGGTTGTTGCGAGAGAAGCATGAGAATGTGGAATTGCATGTTGCGGGTGATGGCCCACTGCGACAGCCCCTAGAAGCCCTGGCAATCAAATGGGGGCTCGATGATGTCGTGACTTTTCATGGCCCGGTCAAAGATATGCCCAGCTTTTACTGCAAGCTGGATGCCTTCATCTGTCCTTCTTGGCGAGAGCCTTTCGGCAATGTGGTGCAGGAGGCGCTAGCGCATGGCGTACCGGCCATCGTCGGTAATGTGGATGGGTTGCCTGAACAGGTTATCGCGGGGGAAAATGGCGCCGTGCTCCCCGCCGTCAGGCCGATAGCTGAACTCGGCAAGTATGATCCCGCCTTCATCGGTCCTGAGGTCAGTGTCTACTCGCCTGATGACGATGACATAGTCACGGCCAAGGTGATATCACATGTCGCATTGGCCGAAATTCTTGACAGCTGGATCACTCGTCCAGAGCTTCGTCGGGAAATGGGTAACCGTGCGCGGCAGATTCTGTCTGAGCGATTTGATTATTCTCAATATTGTGCCGCTGTCGGTGATTTCCTTGACCGCTTGGCCCGTGGGGAGGACGGACGCGCTTAACATCAATGTCGTGCTCGGCTAGAATGCGCTCAATTTACCAGCCTTCCCGCTGCTACCGTCCGAGCCGGCGGGGGTAATGCTGCGTATCGTTTGCACCATCTTCTGTCCCAAGAGGTATTTCCATGAGCGTCCATGCCATCAATCATCCGCTGGTTCAGCACAAGATTGGACTGATGCGTGCAGCAGGCATCAGCACCAAGAGCTTCCGTGAGCTGGCCAGTGAGGTCGCCAAGCTGTTGACCTATGAGGCAACCCAGGACCTGGAGCTGGAAACTACCACCATTGATGCCTGGAGCGGCAACGAGCTGGATGTCCAGACCATCAAGGGCAAGAAAGTGACCATCGTCCCGATCCTGCGCGCCGGCCTGGGCATGCTGGATGGCGTGACGGACCTGATTCCCCCGGCACGCATCAGCGTCGTGGGCCTGTACCGTGATGAAGAGACGCTGGAGCCGGTACCGTATTTCGAGAAGTTCGTGTCAGATCTCGACGAGCGTCTGGCCATCGTGATCGACCCGATGCTGGCGACCGGCGGTTCCATGATCGCCACGCTGGACATGCTCAAGGCCAAGGGCTGCCAGCAGATCAAGGTCATCGTGCTGGTCGCGGCGCCTGAGGGGATCGCCAAGGTGCAGGAATCCTATCCGGACATCGAGATCTACACCGCCTCCGTCGATGACCGCCTCGACGAGAACGGTTACATCGTGCCGGGCCTCGGCGATGCCGGCGACAAGATCTTCGGCACGCGCTGAGCGCCCGCCAGAGATGACAACGCCCTGCGCATCTGCGCGGGGCGTTTTTGTATCTGTCTGACCTGTCTGAGCAGTCAGGATCAGGCGGTTGACTCCTCCGCCCGTGAAAAGAAGTGCTGCCATGTCGTCTTCATCACCGTCCTCTGATACCTCCTCTCCCCATGCGTCGTCTGCCCATGTGCCCTTGCCGGAACAGGAAGGCTTCTCGCTGACGACGCTCGTCACCGGCGCGCAGATGCTGTTCGTCGCCTTTGGTGCGCTGGTGCTGGTTCCGCTGCTGACCGGGCTTGACCCCAACGTCGCCCTGTTCACGGCCGGTGTCGGCACCCTGGTCTTCCAGTGCGTGACCAAGGCCAGCGTGCCGGTCTTCCTCGCCTCATCGTTTGCCTTCATTGCGCCCATCCAAAGCTCGGTCGCGAACTTCGGCATTCCTGCCACCATGGGCGGCTTGTTCGTCGCGGGCCTGGTCTATGTATTGCTGGCGCAATGCATTCGCCTCAAGGGTGTCGGCATCGTGCATCGCCTGCTGCCGGCCGTCGTGGTCGGTCCGGTGATCATGGTCATCGGTCTGGCGCTGGCACCGACGGCGGTGCAGATGGCCACCGGCGAATTCAGCGACAACATCTCGCATGCTCAGGCGCTGACATTGTCATTGGCCAGTCTTGGCGTGACGCTGGTGCTATCGATCTTCGGGCGTGGCATGTTGCGCCTGGTGCCGATCCTCGGCGGTATCCTGACGGGGTATGGGCTGGGGCTGGTGATGGGGGTGATCGACCTCTCGCCGGTGCATGCCGCTGAGTGGCTGGCGCTGCCAAGCTTCACTGCGCCGACCTTCGAATTTTCCGCCATTCTGTTCATGATTCCTGTCGCCATCGCGCCTGCCGTCGAGCACATCGGCGACATGGTGGCGATCGGCTCGGTGACACGGCGCGATTACCTGAAGAAGCCGGGACTGCATCGCACGCTGCTCGGTGACGGCCTGGCGACGTCGGCGGCGTCACTGTTCGGTGGTCCGCCCAATACCACCTATTCCGAAGTGACCGGTGCGGTCATGCTGACCCGCAATTTCAATCCGCGCGTGATGACGGTCGCGGCCTGTGTCGCGATCTCGCTGGCCTTCATCGGCAAGGTCGGCGCCGTGCTGCAGACGATTCCCACGCCGGTAATGGGCGGCATCATGTGCCTGCTGTTCGGCTCGATCGCCGTAGTCGGCATGAACACGCTGGTGCGCGCGGGGGATTCACTGACCGCACCGCGCAATCTGGTGATCGCCTCCTTGATCCTGGTGTTCGGGATCGGTGGCATGCAGGTCGGTGGTGGTCAGTTCACGCTGCAGGGCGTGAGCCTGGCCGCCATTCTGGGCATCGTGCTCAACCTGATTCTGCCGCCGGCGAAAGAGGGAGAATGATTACCATTTGATGAGTGGTCGCAGGGAACATTTCCGCGAATGACGGTTCAGATAAATGCAACTCTCCTGTGCTGAGTGACTGGCACATGTGAGTTGCATTTTTCGTTTTCCCACCAGACGCCAGCTATCGTTTTCGCATGCCTTGCACGCGACACAAGACGGTACTGGCGGACATTCGAAGGAGTGATGCTTGCGTACCCTGGTCGTAGTGAGAAGCCTGAAAATGGGCGGCATGGAGCGAGTGGCGGTCAATCTTGCCGACAGTCTGGCCGCGAATGACCACGAGACGCATATGGTCATCTGGCGCGGTCGTGATCAGGTGCTGGAGCCGCAGGATGCCAGCGTCCAGCAGCACATCGTGCCGATTCAGCAGCGCGTCCAGCGTTCCGTCGGCGGCGCCCTGACGACACTGGCGTCACGTCTGGTGCTCAATCCCGTGATCCGTCGCTCCAATTTCGTGTGGGTCGGCAAGGCCGGTGGCGAGGAATTCGCCGCTTGGCTCAAGGAATTCGAGCAGGAGCACGGCAAGGTTGACCGCATCATCTTCCGTGGCCTGGGAACCTTCGAGCAGGTGTGGGGCTTCAAGGATTCCCGTGCACGGTACGTGCTGGAAAATCGCGTCAACTTTAGCGGCCCGCAGTGGAAGCAGCGCATGTTTGCTCGCTGCCTGCTGGAGGACAAGCATCTGGTGGCGGTGTCCGAGGATGTGGCGCAAGGGGCACGTGACATTGCTCGCCAGCATGGGGTGACGCCGGCGCATATCGAGACGATCGTCAATGCCTGTCCGATCACCCGGATCCGCGAGCAGGCCGCCATGGATGAGCCGGATATCCCCGCTGAGCCCTTCATTCTCAATGTGGCGCGTCTGGTGCCGCAGAAAGATCACGCCCTGTTGCTCGAGGCTTATGCCCTGGCCAATCCGAAGGAGCCGCTGGTGATCGTGGGGGCGGGCAATTGCCGGGAAGCCCTGGAAGCCCAGGCTGAGAGGCTTGGCATCGCCGAGCGGGTGATCTTCGCTGGTCAGCGTGACAACCCCTATGCCTGGATGCGTGCCGCCAAGCTATTTGTGCTCAGCTCGCGTGTCGAGGGCATGGGTATCGTGCTGATGGAGGCGCTGGCCTGCGGCACACCGGTGGTCTCGGTGGATTGCCGTGGTGGAATACGCGAGATCCTCAAGGGCGAGCTGGAACACGCCATCGCGCCGCATTCCGCTGAAGGCCTCGCGCGACGCATGAACGAGTTGTTGGCAGAGGAGGGCTATCCGATTCGCGAGGAATGGTTGGCAGATTTCTGTCCGCACACCATGGTGGAGCGCTTCCTGGCCGAACCGGCCACCAATGACCCCTGGGATGAGGTGCGCGAGCAGTCGCCTGATGCTGCAGGCCAGCCTCCCTCCCGCGCTGCAAGAGGCTAGCGACGTGCTTCACGCCAACTTGACCGAGCTTGCCAGGGTTGAGCTGGCAGGGCCGAGCAGCTCTCGAGCGAATGCCTGCCTAGCGACTCTGTGCGATGCATAGCCACTGGCAATCTGGGGCCTCGGCAGCGTCGGAGGTCTCGTGGTGGGTAACTTCACGGTTGGCGACTTCAGGAATGTCGAGCTCACCGCTGGCGGCTTGCGACGCCGCCGGCTTGCGCCAGTGCAGTTGATAGCGCTCCCCGGCATGCAGTCGCGCAGCATCACCGCATTCGAGAAGTGCCTCCTGGCAGGCCGCCGTCGCGGGGAATTCGATACACAGTGCGCCGTGCGTCACCAGCACCAGGCTGTCATGCGCGGCCTGCAGATAGGCGCTGCACCCCGGTGCGAGGCTGCCCAGCTCGACCTGGGGCTGTGGCGATGTCTGCCGGGATTGATCAATGCGCCGCAGCGTGAGTCCCGGTCCACAGCCCGCGATCGGCTCATGCTCGCTGTCACGCAGGATGCGTGGTGGTTCGACGGGGATCTCATCGCTGAAGAAGTCGCTCAGCGAGATCGGAAATACCTCGAGAATCTTGTTCAGCGAGCTGACGGAAGGGCTGACCGCGTCCTGCTCGACCTGCGAGATGGTCGAATTGGTCACCTGGGCGCGCTTGGCCAGTTCACGCTGAGAGAGGCCATGACGCGTGCGCAGTTCGCGCAGCCGCTTGCCCAGCGTGCGAGACGCTGCCATTTCCTCGTCTGCCATTTTCTCGTCGTCAGTGGGCTGCGCTGCCTTGCCGGCAGTGAGAGGTTCGGGGACAGTAGGGGAGCTATCGTGCGACATCAGTGGTGCCTGATTGAGTGAGCATGCGCGCAGGCTAGCACGCGGGTGGGAGTGCGTGGCAGTGCGCCTCGCCGCGCCCGGGTGAGTTCATTTGTTGCGTGTGGCTCAAGGCGAGCGACTGCTGCCCCCGGCGCTGAGCGTCTCGAGCAGATGGCGCCCTTGATCATCCTCATGATGCCGGCGTGCGATGCACGGCAGCCACAGGCAGAAGGTGGCGCCGCCCCCGGGCGTATCTTCCAGCCATAGCCTGCCCCCCAGCTGGGTGATCAAGCCCGATGAGACCGACAGCCCGATGCCCGAGCCATTGGCGCGCGTGGTGAAGAAGGGCGTGAAGATGCGCGACTTGAGATGCTCGGGCACGCCAGCGCCGTGATCGATGACGCGTATCTCGACTCCCGCCACGGGGGCGAGCTCCGCTGTTGGCGCTGGCACTGAGGCTGGCGCTGAAGCTGACGTATCGGGACGGCTGTTTGGCCCACCATTCATTACGGCCAGCGCCGCATCACGATCACGGCTGGTGATGCACAGCGTATCCGGCGCAGGCGCCATCTCGATGGCGTTGATCAGCAGGTTGACCAGCACCTGGGTCAGTTGCGCGCGATCGGCCTCGATCAAGCGGGTCGCCGCCAGCTCATGCTGCAATTGATGGCCATGATGATCCAGCGCGTGCCTGACCAGCACCTCGACACTGTGGATCGCCTCGTCGGGATGAATCTGGCTGAGGTGAGGCGCAACGAGTGACGGCGTCAGTGAGTTGCCGTCGCCAATGTCGTTGGAGGCGAGAGGATCGCGTGCGTACTGACGCAGGTTGTCGACCAGCGCGCGAATGCGTTTGACCTGATGGATGATGGTGGCGATTTCCTCGCGCACCGGCTCGGCCTGTTCACCGAGTATCACCTCGATCAACTCGACATGACCGAGAATCACCGCGGCGGGGTTGTTGATCTCGTGGCCGATACCCGCCGTCAGTTCGCCCAACGCCGCCAGTTTCTCGCGGGTCAGCAGGCGCGCACGCGCTTCACGCAGCAGGCGGACGTGCTCTTCCAGGGCCTGACTGCGTTCGCGCAGCGTGGCGGTCTGGGCGCTCAGATCGCGGGTGCGATCCTCCACCTGGGCTTCCAGCGTCTGGGCCGCGAGCTGTATCTCGTGGCGGTGCGCTTCCAGTCGCGCCAGCATGGCGTCGAATTCCTCGGCCAGTTCATCCAGCTCATCACCGTGTCGCTGCGCCGGCCCCAGAGAGGACAGCGGGCCTATGCGCAAGCCCTCCTGTGAGGGGGTATCACGCACCGCATGCACCACGCGGCGAATCTGGCGGATCGGCTGCATCAGGCGCTCGATGCTGCTCCACACCAGCAACACCCCCAACAGGCTGACCGCGATCAGCACCAGGCTGATATGCGTCAGCGTCTCGCGATAGAGCCGCGCGTAGGGCGCCTGCGGGTAGCCTGCGTAGATCATGCCGATCCGCTGGCCATCCAGGGAATCCAGCGGGGCATAGGCGGCCACGAACCAGTCACGAACCACGAAGGCACGATTGATATAGCGCTCGCCATTGCCGATCACCTGACGCTTCACCTCCAGCGAGGCGCGCGTGCCCAGCGCGCGCTCGCCGCTGGCGTCGGTGACATTGGTGGCGATGCGAACATCATCGAGAAACAGGGTGATGGTGCCGGTGCCATCTTCCGGCAGAGTGCCGGGGCCATAGAGCAGATCTCGGATCTCATCGACCAGACGCGGATCACGGTTGAGCAGGCGGCCCGCATCCAGCGCGCCCAGCAGCTTGCCCTCGCCATCGAGGATGGGCACCAGCGCCCGCAGCAGCATGCCGCGGTTTTCCTCGCGACGGGCACTGGGTTGTGCGTAGGGCGTCTGGCGCAGCGCAAGGCGCGCGCGCTCGGCAAGGGCAGGGTCCAGCGTCGCCAGCGAGTCGCTGGACAGCATGTCGAGGCCATCCAGGCTTTCGCCGCGCGCCAGTTGCGGAATCAGCGCGGCGACGCCGGGCGTCTGGCGCAACTGCTCGGTGGGCAGCCAGCGCAGCCAGTCGGCATTGAGGGTGTCCCGCATGGTATCCAGGCGCGGCACCAGGCGTGGCAACAGCTGCGCGATCTGCTCATCGGGTGCCACCAGCTGGCGCAGGTTACGACGCATCGCCTCCAGGCCATCACGCAGGCGCTGATGCTGGCTCTGCAGCGTGCGGCTGGCGACATCGAGGTCGCTGCGCACGTTCATGTACAGCTGGCGGTCGGTATAGGCCGTGGTCCAGTAGGCGGTCAGGCCGACCAGCGCCAGCATCAGCGCCAGCAGCGGCGCCAGTGTCAGCAGCAGCAGCCTGCGCCGCAGCGAACCGGCGAAGTAATGGCGCAGGCGCTTGATCATGCGCTGCCGTCGGCTCCGTAGGGAGCGGCGGACGTGGTGGCGGAGGCGGGTTGATCGCTCTCAGTGCCGCTCTCAGCGCCACTGTCCTCACTGATTTGCTGCTCGGCGCGCCAGGTGGTCAGTTTGCGATCCAGCGTCTTGCGCGAGATGCCCAGCTGTCGGGCGGCGGCGGACTTGTTGTTGGCATGTCGCTCCAGTACCGCGCACAGATGGGCCTTTTCCACCGCATCCAATGACCACTCGAGTGGATAGCCGCTGCTGGCGGCCTCTTCCTCGGCGGAGATGGTCGCGTCTCCGCTGTCATCCCATGCCGGGCGGCCTGATACCTGTTCAGCCTGACTGTCGGCCGGCAGGGTATCGCCGGGCAGGCGGCCGAGCAGCAAGGCGCGCTCGATGACGTTCTTGAGTTCCCGCACATTGCCGGGCCAGGAATAGTGGCACAGGCGAGTGAGATCAGAATGCTGCCAGGGCACGGCGGGGAGGTTGAGTTCACGCGACAGCTGGCGCGAGAAGTGCTGAGCCAGCGCCGGGATGTCCTCCGGGCGCTCGCGCAGGGCCGGCAGTGTCAGGCTCAACACGTTGAGGCGATAGTAGAGGTCTTCGCGGAAGCGGCCCGCGGCCACTTCCGTCTCCAGTGTGCGGTGAGTGGCGGCCACGATACGCACGTCCACCGCCTGTTCCTGCTCGCCGCCGACGGGGCGCACGCGGCGCGTCTCCAGCACTCGCAACAGCTTGGCCTGCATTGCCAATGGCATCTCGCCGATTTCATCCAGGAACAGCGTGCCGCCATCGGCGAAGCTGAACAGGCCATCACGGCCACGGTGGGCACCGGTAAAGGCACCTTTAAGATGGCCGAACAGCTCGCTCTCCAGCAGCTCCGGGCTGATGGCGCCGCAGTTGACCGGCACGAAGGCGCCGCGCCGACCGGATAGGCGATGCAGATCACGCGCCGCCAGCTCCTTGCCGGTGCCGGACTCCCCCAGAATCAGCACCGGCGAGGGTGCGGGAGCAACGCGCGCGATGATATGCGCCAGCTCCTGCATGGCAGGGCTCTCGCCCTTGAGGCTGGCCTCTTCCTGCTGATGGCGGGCATTGTCGCGACGGAGCAGGAAGTTTTCCCGCGTCAGCTGGCGGCGCTCAAGGCAGCGGTCCAGCGCGGCCTGCAACTGTTCGAGACGAAACGGCTTGATGATGAAATCACAGGCCCCGGCCCGCAGCGCTCGCACAGCGGTCTCGAGATCGGCGTAGGCGGTCATGAAGATGACATCGCTGACCGAAGAGGGCGCAAGCGCTTCATCCCAGTCCAGGCCATCGCGCCCCGGCAGGCGAATGTCGAGCAGGATGAGGTCGAAGTGCAGGCGCGAGCGCAGGGCTTCGGCCTGCTCGACACTCTCGGCGCATTCGATCAGCGCGAAGCGCGAGGACAGTGCCTTCTCCAGATAGCGGCGCATGCCGGGCTCGTCATCGACGATCAGTACCGAGGCGGTGGGGAGGGGGTCGCTGCCGCTACGCCGGGTCTCACGGGGTGTGGAGGGGGCGTGGGCAGTCATGGCGTTCCTCGGGTCAACAGGGCAGTAATGGTCGCAGGGGAGATCATCTCTATCATGCGGGCATTGTGGCGTGCTGCTCACTGGTAATCTAGCGCTGGATGCCACATTGCTGCCTCTTTCTGCTTACGCTGGCCACTGGCAGGGCCTTGCAGCCTTGTCAGCACGCGGCGCTGGCGGGCAGGGTTGGCAGGCTGTCCCGTTGCGCTACGCAAGGCCCGGCGATGACTCGGTAATCGGGTCGTCATGGGTCAGTGGTGGTCACGCCTGGACTTGTTGTCAGTATTTTTCCGGCCATTCCGGCAGTGCCATTTCAGCAGCGCCATTCGCTCCAGTCGATATAGCGACGGCAGCAGGGCGAGAAGGGCGTCAGGGACGATAGGGACGATAGGGACGATAGGGACGATAGGGACGATAGGGACGACAGGAGGCGGGAGCCGGCAAGTCTGCCCGCTGGAGAAGATTCCGGTATCATCGCCGGCTATCTTGCGTGCCAGTCCATGTATCAGCCCCGTCTGCCAAAGCCTTGAAAGCCTTTATTGGATCGTCCGTTTCGTCACCACAGCGCTTTCGGCATGTCGTTTGCAGAGTCAGCATTCACGTTGATGTCATCAAGACCGTCACGCCAGAAAAAATATTCAGGGAGCACCCCATGCCGCAACGCCATACCTTGTCTTCTCGTCGCCTGCTGGCCACCCTCGCAGGCCTGTCATTCGGTGCGCTGAGCATTCTGCCGGCCCAGGCAGCCGACGACATCATCCGTCTGGCCACCACGACCAGCACCTACAACTCAGGCCTGCTCGATCACCTGCTGCCGGAGTATGAACAGGCCCACGATGTCACCATTCAGGTCATCGCGGTCGGTACCGGCAAGGCGTTGCGCATGGGCCAGGATGGCGATGTGGATCTGGTGATGACCCACGCCCCGGGCGCCGAGCGCAAGTTCGTCGATGCCGGCTACGGTGTCGAACCGCATGGCGTGATGTACAACGACTTCGTGCTGCTCGGCCCCGAGGCGGACCCGGCGGCCATTGATGGCATGCAGGATGTGGACGCGGCACTGGGCAAGATCGCCGGCGCCAATGCCGGCTTCATCTCGCGCGGCGATGATTCCGGCACCCACAAGAAGGAATTGGCCCTGTGGCAGAGTGCTGATGTCACCCCTGACTTCTCCGGCTACAAGGCCGTCGGCCAGGGCATGGGCAAGGTGCTGAGCATGGCCAGTGAGCTGCAGGACTACACCCTGAGTGATCGTGGCACCTGGCTTGCGATGGAAGACAAGCTCGAGCTTGAGATTCTGGTCGAGGGCGATGCGCGCCTCTTCAACCCCTATCAGGTGATTCTGGTCAACCCGGCCAATCATGACGGGCTCAATACCCGTGGTGCGCGTGAGCTGGCCGAATGGCTGATTTCCAGCGAAGGGCAGCAGGCAATCGATGATTACCGTCTCAAGGGCAAGGCGCTGTTCCATGCCAGCCACGGCGAGACCGGCTTCGATGCTCGCCAGACAGCGGATCGCGCCTCTGAGCGCGCGCCGGTAAAGGCGCAGGGCGCACAGGCTGAGCCGCGTTCGTGAGCTTGTGGCAAACCACGCAGGAGGCCATGAGCCTCCTGCTGAGCATGGATGGCGCGCTGTGGGAGATCATCGGCGTGTCGTTTCGTGTCTCGTTGATGGCGATGTTGATCGCGGTGCCACCGGCACTGTTGATCGCCTTCGTGCTGGTTCGCTGCGCCTTCCCGGGGCGCTGGCTGCTGATCTCGCTGATCAATACCCTGATGGCCGTCCCCACCGTGGTGGTGGGGCTGCTGCTGTTCATCCTGCTGTCGCGCGCTGGCCCGCTGGGCGACTGGCATCTGCTGTTCACCCAGCCGGCGATGGTGATCGGGCAGATTCTGCTCGCACTGCCGATTCTGGTGGTGATGCTGCATGCCGCGCTGGCGGGCGTCGACAAGCGTGCCTGGGAGACGGCCTTGCAGCTGGGGGCGTCGCGCCGGGCGGCGCTGTGGCGACTGGTGATGGAGGCCCGGTTCGGCGTGATGGCGGCGTTGGTGGCCGCGTTTGGTAGAATCATCGCTGAAGTGGGTTGCGCCATGATGGTGGGTGGTAACATTGCCGGTTTCACGCGCAATATCACCACGGCCATCGCGCTGGAAACCCTCAAGGGCGAGTACGCCCAGGGGGTCGCCCTGGGCATGGTATTGCTGGTGTTGGCACTGGCGCTCAATCTGATGCTGGGGCTGTTGCGCGGTCGCGGTCAGCTGGTGGTGCAGGCGTGACCCGCGGCCTCGCCGCCAGTCACGTTCTGCTCCCGCAGCCTGCCAGCCGCCTGCCAGCCAGTTGAGACAAGCACACCAGCACTGATCGCGTCAGGCTGAATCGTCGTATGGAGTCATGATGTTCCCCCCTAGTTCTTCGTCCTCGTCTGTTCCCCCGGGCGACCCCTCCTGCCCGGTGGCGGGGACTGGCTTCGCGCAAGCCGCGCCGCCTGCTGCCCAGGCCCTCGCTGCTGACGCAAGCGTTGCCCCTCTGTTGCGCGTGCGCGGCCTCGAATATCGCTTGCCGCCTGCGGCGCAGGCATCCGGCGAGGGCGCCGAGCCGCAAGGGCGCCTGTTGTGGCATGTGGCGGCGCTGGATTGGGCGCCGACCCCGGCGTCCGGCTGGGTGCACCTCAAGGGCGACAACGGCAGCGGCAAGACCACGCTGCTGCGCGTGCTGGCCGGCATGCAGCCAGCGACTGGCGGCAAGCTTGAATGGCAGGCCCGTGACGCTCATCCGGTGCGCTACCTGCACCAGCAGCCGTATCTGTTCGACACCAGCGTGGCCGGCAATCTGGTGCTGGCGGCTCGCTGGCAACCCGACAGCGGCTCTGCCGGGCAGCAGCGTGATCAGGTCGAAGAGATGCTGCGCTGGAGCGGGCTGAGCGATCAGGCCCGTCAGCCGGCTCGCTCCCTGTCGGGTGGCGAGCGTGCCCGCCTGGCATTGGCGCGCGCCTGGTTGTCGCGTCCGCCGGTGCTGTTGCTGGATGAGCCTGCCGCCAATCTGGACCAGGCCGCCGTCGAGCAGTTGGCGCTGCGACTGGAGCAGATGTGTCAGCAGGGGTGTGCGGTGATCCTGTCCTCGCATCAGGACAATGCCTTGAGTCAGGGCTCGAGTGCGCGCTGGACGCTGAGCGCTGCCAGCCTGCACACTGAGCCCACAGCAGGCTGAGTTGCCTTCAATAGCTGAGCCTTCGGCGCAGGCGCTTCAATCTTCAGGGCTGAGAAGGCCTTGTTCATCAGCCGCTTGCACTGGATGCCCTGCCAGCAGCCCTGCTGCATGACATTACCTGCGCCTTTGCGCACTCGACCGGGATACGCCTTCATGCCGAGCTCCAATCACACCTCTGACACCACGCCACTGCCGAGCGATGCCGAGCAGCTCAAGGCCTCGCTCACGCCCGCCAATATCACCGGGGTGGTGCTGGCCGGTGGCCAGGCGCGGCGCATGGGTGGCGTCGACAAGGGACTGGTCATGCTCAATGAGGTGCCGCTGGTGGCGCATGTGCTGGCGCGCCTGACCCCTCAGGTGGGCGAACTGCTGATCAATGCCAACCGCTCCCACGCCGAATATGCCGCCTATGGGCATCCGCTGGTCGAAGACAGTGAGCAGGGTTACCACGGCCCCCTGATGGGCATGGCCAGTGCACTGGCGGCAGCGCGGACGCCCTGGGTGATGATGGTGGCCTGCGATGTGCCGCACCTGCCCAATGAGCTGGTCGAGACGCTGAGTGTGGCGCTGATCGACCATGCCAACGGCGATCATCTGGAAGGCTTCACTGTCGAGGGTGGTCACGCCGTTGATGCCGGGCCTGCGCTGCTGGCCGTGGCGGCAGACGACTTCCGTTACCATCCGGTGATCTGTCTCATGCACCGTGGCCTGCTGCCCTCGCTGCAGGCGGCGCTGGCCGCTGGCGAGCGCAAGATCGACCGCTGGTTCGATCAGCACGTCTGGCTCAAGGTTCAGGCGGGCAGCGAGCAGGACTTCGCCAATCTCAATACCCTTGAAGAATGCCGTGAGATGGAAGCCGGCTCGCGCTGAGCGCGCTTCTTTCCTGACGTCCTTTGCGTGTCATCCGTTCCCTCTTGCACACTCATGGTGTGTCATTGTGATGCAGGTCATCATCATCGGGGGCGTCTCTTCAGGAGTCTGGCGGGTTATTGTCTTTGCCTGCCCGGTATTGATGGCCTTGGCGTTGCACCTCAAAAGTGTCGTGTCTGGCGGTTCTGGCGGGTGTCTTGCCACTCTGCGTCGTTGCCCCCATTGAACCCTTGCTCATATCGAGTCGTTGCCCCATTGAAATGAGCGCCGTGCGTGTTCACCTTCATGGCATCCGCTCAGCCCGCATTGTCACCGTCATCTTTTCCCTTGCGGGCGCGGGCGCGCTGATGAGATGGGCCCGTCGACAGGCCGCCATACGCCGGAATCATCAAGAGAACCTTCATGCCTGAGTCTTCCTCCACGACTGACCAGCGTGCTGATACCGCTGTCAGTGCTGAACATTCTTCTCCCCGCAGTGATGCATCCGCCCCGCGTGGTGATATTTCTCATGAGGTCGGGATGTCGCCCGCCTGGCAGGCACGGCTGGCGGCGTCAGCGTGTCCACTGCTGGGCATCGCGGCCTGGAGCGGCACCGGCAAGACCACGCTGCTCGAGCAGCTGCTGCCCGAGTTGAGAGCGCGCGGCCTCCGTGTCGCCGTGATCAAGCATGCGCATCATGCCTTTGATGTCGATACGCCGGGCAAGGACAGCCATCGTCTGCGAACGGCCGGTGCCGTGCCGATGCTGGTGGCGTCTGCCAAGCGCTTTGCGCTGATGATGGAGACGCCGGGCCAGGCGGAGGCCGATCTGGAGCAGCTGGTGGCGCAGCTCGAGGGGCTGGAGGTGGACCTGATTCTGGTCGAGGGCTTCAAGCAGTGGCCGCTGCCCAAGCTTGAGCTGTACCGCGAGGCCGTGGGCAAGCCGCTGCGTGCCCCAGAAGACCCCTGGATCCATGTGTTGGCGACACCGGCGGCGCAGCTGCCGCCTCGTGATGATGTGCCGCAGGACCTCAAGCGGCTGGACCTTGACGATCCTCAGGCGCTGGCCGCCTGGATCGCCGCCTGGCCGGTGCATTGGCGTCTGGAAGGCGGCAAGCCGCGTGGCGAGGTGGGCGCATGAGCCTGTCGTGTTTCGATCCGCGTTTCGGCGAGCGCATGCTGAGTGTCGATGAAGCCTTGAGCGTGCTGGGGGAGAGCCTGGCGGGCGTGATGCGCACGCCGCGCAGCGAGCGTGTCGCCCTGGCGCAGGCGCCCGGGCGTGTGCTCGCCGAGACGGTCATCTCGCCGCTGGATGTTCCGGCGCAGACCAACGCGGCGATGGACGGCATCGCGCTGGCGCGGGCTTCATTGCCAGACCCGGCGAGCGGCGAGCCCCTGAGCGATCACTGCGAGTTGAGCGTGATCGGCAGCTCGCTGGCGGGCCATCCCTGGACGGGCCGGGCGCTCGCCGCGGGGGAGGCCATGCGCATCACGACCGGCGCGGCCCTGCCCGCAGGCGCCGACACCGTCGTCATGCAGGAGCAGCTCGAATATCGCTCCACACAGGGTGAGGGCGAAGCAGGCGAGCGGGTGGTGATCGAGGGCGTGACCAGCATTCGCCGTGGCCAGAATGTGCGTCAGGCCGGTGAGGACATCGCCCACGGCAGCCAGGTGATGGCGCCGGGCCAGTGGCTGACGCCTGCCGCCGTGGGCGTGCTGGCCTCGCTCGGGCTCGCCGAGGTCGCCGTCTATCGGCCACTGACGGTGGCGATCTTCTCCACCGGTGACGAAGTCACGGCCCTCGGTGAGACGTTGTCGGCCGGCGGCATCTATGACGCCAATCGCTTCAACCTCGTGGCGCTGCTGCGCGACCAGGGCATCGAGGTGCTGGATCTTGGCATCCTGAGCGATGACGAGACGAGCGTGAGTGCTGCCCTGCGTGATGCCGCGACGCGTGCCGACATGGTCATCACCTCCGGCGGCGTATCGGTGGGCGAGGCCGATCATGTGCGCAGCGCCCTCGCTGCCTCTGGTGAGCTCGCGCTGTGGCGCATCGCCATGCGTCCGGGGCGCCCGCTGGCGTTCGGCATGTTGCGTGGCACTCTCGCCGCCGACGCGTCGTCATCTGGGCAGGTGCCGTTCTTCGGCTTGCCGGGTAATCCGGTGGCGACCATGGTCACCTTCCTGCAGTTCGTGCTGCCCGCGCTGCGCCTGTTGTCGGGACAGCAGCGGTTGGCGAAGGCTGAGGCGAGCGCCTCCGCGACGACACTGGCGCAGTGGCAAGCCCCGCGCCTGCAGCTGATAGCCGGCGAGACGCTGCGCTCACGTGCCGAGCGTGTCGACTATCATCGCGGCCAGATCGTGCTGGATGACCAGGGGCGTCAGGTGGTGATGACCACGGGGCGGCAGGGCTCGGGTATTCTGACCTCGATGTTGCTGGCCGAATGCCTGATCGAGATTCCCGCCGGCTGCGCCACGCTTCACGCCGGCGAGCCGGTCATGGTGCAGTGGCTGGGCAGCCGCGGCATCGTCTAGGCGACGCCCGCGCAATCGTCTAGGCGACGCCCGCGCAGTGGTCATGCCAGCTGATTCATGAAAAGATAGTCTGCTAATTTCTTGGCCAGTCCTGTTCATCAGGGCTTGCCTGCCTGCTTCTTCAGGCTTTGGTATTTCTGAGATTGCCGCCAGTCAGGCGCACCCGATACGGATACGAGACAGCTCATGAGCCTTACTCATCTCAACGCACGCGGCGAAGCCCATATGGTGGATGTTGCGGACAAGCAGGAAACCCGCCGCGAGGCGCGAGCCAGCGCACGCGTCAGCATGCTGCCTGCCACGCTCGCTCTGCTCGCCGAAGGTGGCCTGCCCAAAGGGGATGTGCTGTCGACGGCGCGTATTGCCGGTATCCAGGCGGCCAAGCGCACTCATGAGCTGATCCCGCTCTGTCATGCCTTGATGCTCTCCAAGGTGACGGTCGACTTCACGCTGGACAGCGCCAACAGCTGTGTGGAAATTCAGGTGCTGTGTCGCCTCAATGGGCGTACCGGTGTCGAGATGGAGGCGCTGACGGCGGCCTCGGTGGCGGCCTTGACGCTCTATGACATGTGCAAGGCGGTCGACAAGGGTATCGTGATCGGCGATATCCAGCTCGAGACCAAGACCGGTGGCAAGAGTGGTGACTGGCAGCGTCCGGAGGAGGCCGCCGCTGTCGAGCAGACGCCGGTTGAGCCAAGCCGGACCGAACCAAGCCGTGCTGCGACAGCTGAGCCCATCGAAGCGACAGCGGGACAGGCCGCTCCGGCGGCACGCGGTGATGCCACTGTGCGGGTCCTCTTCCTGGCGGAACTGCGGGAACGCTTGGACCTCGACAGCCTGGCGCTGAATCTGACGACGCTGTCCCAAGCGACGGTCGGGGGCTTGAAGCGCACCCTGGCGCTGCGTGACCCTCAGCTTGAAGCGCTCAATGACACTCGCGTGCTGTGCGCCGTCAATCAGGACATGGTGCGCGATGACCACCCATTGAATGCCGGTGATGAAGTCGCCTTCTTCCCACCGGTGACGGGGGGCTGACATGACCCAGGTCGCAAACGAAGCCTCGCGGGCCTTTTCGGTCAGCATTCAGGTCAGCGATTTTGATCTGCGTGTCGAGCAGGACGTCCTGACGCGTGGGCGCGGCGACATTGGTGCCGTGGTGTCCTTCACGGGACTGGTGCGTGATTTCAATCAGCGACCGGATGTCGTCGCGCTGACGCTGGAGCACTATCCCGGCATGACGGAGCGCAGCCTCGAACGCTTGATCACAGAGGCGCGCGAGCGCTTCCCGCTCACCGGGGTGCGCATCATTCACCGTGTCGGACGGCTCGAGCCCGGCGACAATATCGTGCTGGTGCTGGTCGCCAGTGCGCATCGTCAGGCGGCCTTTGCCGGCTGTGACTTCCTGATGGACCACCTCAAGTCGCGGGCGCCTTTCTGGAAAAAGGAGCACACCGCCACGGGAGATTATTGGGTGCGGGAACGCTCGAGCGATCGCGAGGCACTCGAGCGCTGGCATCCAGAGTCCACGGTGACGGCGGAGGGTGAAGCGGTATCCCCCCTTGCCGAGCAACACAAGGCTGATGACTCATTGGCCGAGGCCAGCAGCGAAGAGAGACAATCAGCGCTGGCAACACCCAAGTTTTCGGGAGAGTCATGATGGAAACCCTGGTCGATGACTTCGGTCGTCGCATCCGCTATGTTCGCCTGTCAGTGACGGACCGCTGTGATTTTCGCTGCGTCTATTGCATGAGCGAAGAGATGACCTTTCTGCCGCGTGACGAGGTCTTGAGCCTCGAAGAGATCGCGTTGCTGGCGCGCGCCTTCGTGGAATTGGGGGTCGAGAAGATTCGCCTGACCGGCGGGGAGCCGCTGGTACGGCGTGATATCGGCAAGCTGGTTGATGAAATCGGCGCGCTCGAGGGGCTCAAGGACTTCTCGATGACCACCAACGGCGCGGGCCTTGCCAAGCACGCCGCTCAGTTGAAGGCCGCCGGCATGTCACGGCTGAATATCAGCCTTGATTCTCTGGACCCGGAGCGCTTCAAGGCGCTGACGCGTACCGGCGATCTGAACAAGGTGATCGCCGGTATCCGTGCTGCGCGCGAGGAAGGTTTCCGCATCAAGCTCAATGCAGTGGTGCTGAAAGGGCGCAATGATCACGAAGTGGTGTCGCTGGTCGAATTCGCGCGTGAGGAAGGGTTGGACATCAGCTTCATCGAGGAGATGCCGCTGGGCCAGGTCTCGGACCACGGGCGTGATGAGACCTTCTGCTCCAGTGATGATGTCCAGGCGCGCATCGAGACGCGTTATCCGCTGATTCCCACGCTTGAAGACAGTCTGGGGCCGGCGCGCTATTTCCGCATGGCGGACAGCGAATCACGGGTGGGATTCATCTCACCGCACAGTCATAACTTCTGCTCGACCTGCAACCGCGTTCGCGTCACGGTAGAGGGGCGTCTGTTGCTGTGTCTTGGCAATGAGCACTCGCTTGACCTGCGTGACATCATGCGTCGCCACCCGGGTGACATCGAGCCGCTCAAGGCCGCGATCATCGATGCCATGCACCTCAAGCCCGAGCGTCATCACTTCACGACGGACGGTGATGTCCAGATCGTTCGCTTCATGAACATGACAGGAGGCTGAGTCCTTTTTCGTCATCAGTCGCGGCGCTCATGTTGATCGAGCTATCTCGGATAACTCACAGGCGCTCACCAAAACCCCGCTATCAAGCGGGGTTTTTGTTGGTCTACCCTATGGAAACACTGCCTTGCTTTTGACAAGGCTTGTTAGTTCATATTTAGCGCTTATACTTTGCTGCATTATCACATCCAATGCGATGACTCGCAGGGATTCCAGCTCAGTGCATATGGTGGAGGTAGCGAAATGACAGCCGATTCTCTCGAAAAGATCGCTCGTAACAAGAATGTTGCTCGTGCAGCAGCGCGTCAGCTGTCCATGGAACAACTGCACAAGCTCTCCGAGGTCATCAATGAGGTGATCGAGCAGAAAGCCGAAGAAGACGAGCAGCGCCGCGAAGAAGAAATCGCCAAGGAGCGCAAGCTTGCCGAGATTCGTGATGCGATGATCGAAGCTGGCCTTTCCGTGGATGATCTGGTCAGTGATCAGCCCAAGCGTCGTGGCCGTCCGCCGAAGAACAAGTCCGTTTGAGACCTTCGGCCTGACGCCATGGAGGTGGCTGAAGCGCTTGCGATCGAGATTGCCAGCCGGCAAGTCGGCAATCTCGCCATCACCAGTCCCTGAGCGCCTCCCAGCAGCAGAAAAGCCCGCCCGGTATTTCCCGGGCGGGCTTTTTCATGCGCTGCTTTGTGCAGGGCAGTGAGCTCAAGGCGGCCATCACTTCAATGATGGCGCGACACTTACTCCTGATTCATGGCCATGATATGCAGGAAGAGCACCGGCTCATGGCGCAGGTGGTTGCGCAGCCAGCGATTGATGCGGCCATCGAGTTGCTGCTTGAGTTCACGTTCATTGCTGGCATCCAGGCCTGCCAGGGTGTCATCCAGCCACTCGGCGAAGCTGTCTTCATCGAGGCTCGAGGTACCGCTGATATCCAGCATCAAGCGGCCGATGCGAACCCAGCCGGCCTCCTGCAGCGTGACGGGCAACGCCAGTGAGACGCTGCCATGCCGGCCGAGACGCGCGCGGGCACGGCGGTCCATGGAATCCAGCGGACGCACCTTGTCATGCTCGATGATGCGCTCGTGCAGTGTCAGGCGTTTCTCCACCGACAGCCCCTGAGCATCGAGGCGAATCACGTCACCATTGACGGGAATCAGCGGTGCCTCGATGCCCAGGGACTGTGCCACCTGGGTGTGAGCGAGCTGGTGGCGATATTCGCCATGCACCGGCAGCAGGCGTACCGGTTTCAGCCAGCCATAGAAGGTGCGCAATTCTTCCTGCGCCGGGTGCCCGGAGGCATGCAGGTCCGGGAACTGCTTCTCTTCCATGATGCCGACGCCGAGGCGTGTCAGGGCGTTGTGCAGCTTGCCGATGGCCAGCTCATTGCCGGGAATCGCCTTGGAAGAGAAGATCACGGTGTCGCCGGCGGCCAGCTCGAAGTCCGGATGGCGGGAATTGGCCAGGCGTGACAGTGCGGCGCGCGGCTCGCCCTGGCTGCCGGTGGCGATCACCATGACCTCTTCCGGGGGCAGGTAGCCCAGGTCCTTCACCGGTACCAGCGGCGGGAAGTCTTCCAGATAGCCGAGACCGCGGGCGACGCGCACCATGCGCTCCATCGAGCGCCCCAGCAGCGTGATGCGGCGACCATTGCGTGCGGCGGCGCGCCCCAGCGCCAGTATGCGGGCCAGGTTGCTGGCAAAGCAGGTCACGACGACCCGTCCGCGGCAGCCGGCCAGCGTCTTCTCCAGTGCGCGTGCTACCTCGCCCTCGCTGCGCGAATGGCCCGCCAGCGGCGCATTGGTGGAGTCGCCGACGACCAGATCGACCGGTGCCAGTGCCTGATAGCGCTCCGGATCGGTGGGCTCGCCGATCAACGGCTCCGGGTCCAGCTTCCAGTCGCCGGTATGCATCACGCGATATTCCGGCGTGACGATCAACAACGAGCAGCTTTCCGGAATGGAGTGGGTCAGCGGTAACAGTCGCAGTGCGAAGGGGCCGGATTCGAAGCCTTCATCCACCTCGATGATCTGCAGGCTGGAGGTTTCCAGCTCGCGCTCGGCAAACTTGGCGCGCAGCAGGCCAGCCGCCAATGGCGTGGCGATGATCGGGCAGCGCCATTTCGGCCACAGCCAGGCGACTGCGCCGATGTGGTCTTCGTGGCCATGGGTGATCACCAGCATCTGCGGGCTGATGCCCAGGCTTGCCAGGGACTCGATATCCGGCACCTGCAGCGGACCCTCCGGCAGGTCCTGGCGAATCATCATGCCGCAATCCACGGCAATCCAGTGATCCTGATAACCATACAGCGTCAGATTCATGCCGATCTCGCCGCAGCCACCCAGTGGTAGCAGGTGCAGCGGCGGACGTTGTCTCTGACGGACTTGAACGCGGGGTTTCAACATGGATGTCATGCCATCTATAAAATGTGGCTCAACTATACGGGAATCCCGCGAAGCGCCACAAATGGCGCTGTTGTCCGGTCGAGACGATTCGAGGGCGGCCCGGCCGTCCGCGTGACGCCTTGGGGTGGGCCGGCATGATGGCCGCTGATCGCAATGTCGTATTGACCATATGGACAGAATCGGGGCGCAGCACTGTTTCAGGCCGCGTGATCAGCTACAATAGCCCACCTTTGCCGAGGGGCTGCTTACGGGCGGTGTCATGATTCCTCGCGCAGGCCGGCGCTTCGCCGGCTGAACATCATTCCCGCTATCACAATGGTTGAACTTACGATGTCTCACGCCTATCGCCTGGTGGTGTCCTGCCCTGATCAGGTCGGAATTGTTGCCCGAGTTTCCACTTTCATCGCCGAGCAGGGCGGGTGGATCACCGAAGCCAATCAGCATTCTGATCTTGGCGCCGGTCGTTTCTTCATGCGCTATGAGATCAACCCCGAAACCATCGGCCTGAGCGCCGCTGAGCTCGGCAAGCGCTTCGCCCCGATCGGTGAAGAGTTCGGCATGCAGTGGCGCGTGCATGACACGGCTGCCAAGAAGCGTGTCGTGCTGATGGTCTCCAAGGACTCCCATTGCCTGGTGGACCTGCTGCATCGCTGGCAGTCCGGTGATCTGGATTGCGAGATTCCCTGCGTCATCTCCAACCACGATGACATGCGCTCGCTGGTGGAATGGCACGGCATTCCGTTCCATCACGTGCCGGTCGACAAGAATGACAAGGCACCGGCCTTTGCCGAAGTCGAGCGTCTGGTGGAAGAATCCCAAGCCGATTGCATCGTGCTGGCGCGCTACATGCAGATCATTCCGCCGAGCCTGTGTGAGCGCTATGCCGGTCGCCTGATCAACATCCACCACAGCTTCCTGCCTTCCTTCGTGGGCGCCAAGCCGTATCACCAGGCCTTCGGGCGTGGGGTCAAGCTGATCGGGGCGACCTGCCATTACGTGACCGAAGAACTGGATGCCGGCCCGATCATCGAGCAGGACATCCATCGCGTCACTCACTGCCATACCGCCGAGGAACTGGTGCGCATCGGCCGTGATGTCGAGCAGAAGGTGCTGGCGCGCGGGCTGCGTTGGCACCTGCAGGATCGCGTGCTGATCCACGGCAACAAGACCATCGTCTTCGCCTGAGCCCCGCTTGCTCAGCGCATGAGTCTGTCATCGACCTGAGGTCGTGACGAAGAAGCCGGTACCTGTTTCAGGTGCCGGCTTTGTTGTTTGCGGGATGGGGTGGGCGCCTGGCGCGAGCTAGAACAATCCCAGCTGCTGGGCGTCCTCGCGGGCCTTGAGGCGTACGCCGACGCCCAGCAGGCGGACAGGGCGATGGCCGCGTTGCCAGGCTTGCTCCATCAGCAGGGCGAAGCTGTTGGCGCTCGGCAGCGTGGTGGTCGAGGCGGGGAGCAGGCTTTCCAGCGTGGTGCTCTCGAAGTTGCTGAAGCGGATCTTGACGAACTGCTTGGCCAGCACCGGCTGGTCATGACGGGCGTGACGACTGGTCAGGCGTTCGAGCAGGGCAGGCAGGCGCTCGAGGCAGGCCGGTAGATCAGGCAGGTCGTGATCGAAGGTGTGCTCGACACTGATCGACTTGCGCTCACGCTCGACACGCACCGGTCGCTCATCGATGCCGTGCGCCAGTTCGTGCAGGCGGGTGCCGAACTTGCCGAAGTGCTCGGCCAGTGTCGTCAACGGCGTGGTGCGCATGTCCTCGCAGGTGGTGATGCCCAGGCGTGTCAGACGCGCCAGCGTCGCGGGGCCGACCCCGTGCAGCTTGCCGACGGGCAGCTGGCGGATGAAGGCGTCGCTGGTCTCGGGCGTGATCACTGTCAGGCCGTCGGGCTTTTCCCAGTCACTGGCGATCTTGGCCAGAAACTTGTTGGCGGCCACGCCAAGGGAAAGCGTGATGCCGGTGCGCTTGAGCGCCTCTTCCTTCAACCAGCGCGCCATCCAGGTGGCGCTGCCCTGAAAGTCAGTCACGGCGCTGACATCCAGATAGGCCTCATCCAGCGAGAGGGGCTCCACCAGGGGCGTCAGCTCATGGAAGAGTGACTGGATCTCGGCGGAAACGGCCCGGTAGCGCTCGAAGTCCGGTGGCACCAGAATCAGCTGTGGGCACAGGCGCAGCGCGCGGGCAGTCGACATCGCCGAGCGTACGCCGAAGGCACGCGCGGGATAGTTGCAGGTGGCGATGACACCGCGTTGCTCGGTGCGGCCACCGATGGCGATGGGCACCTCGCGCCACTCGGGATGGCGGAGCATCTCGACGGCGGCATAGAAGCAATCGCAGTCGGCGTGGAGGATCTTGCGCATGCGCGCATCATGCTAAAAGACTGGATGGCTGTCCAGTAGCGGCGCTCATTCATTGCGCCTGAGCCGGCTCAGCAACGACAACGCCCGACAGTGAGAAAGGTCCTCTCTGTCGGGCGTTGGCATGTCTGGCATCTCGCTTTGGTGCGAGACTGTCGCTCAGCGGATTACAGCGTCATCGCGGCCACCCAGCCGAACACGATCAGCGGGATGTTGTAGTGGATGAAGGTCGGCACCACGCTGTCCCAGATGTGGTCGTGCTGCTGATCGACATTCAGGCCGGCCGTCGGGCCGAGGGTCGAGTCAGAGGCAGGTGAGCCGGCATCCCCCAGCGCGGCGGCGGTGCCGATCAGCGCGACGGTGGCCAGCGGCGAGAAGCCGAATTGCAGCGCCAGCGGTACGTAGATGGCGGCAATGATCGGAATGGTCGAGAAGCTGGAGCCGATACCCAGGGTGATGAACAGGCCGACCATCAGCATGACCAGCGCGGCCAGCGGCTTGTTGTCACCGATGATGTGGAAGGAGGCGTCGACCAGGGTCTGGATGTCGCCGGTGGCCTTCATCACGGAAGCGAAACCTGCCGCCGAGATCATGATGAAGCCGATCAGCGCCATCATGCGCATGCCGGACGTGAAGAGGTCATCCGCTTCGTTCCACTTGAACAGGCCACCCAGCGAGAGGATGGCGAAGCCGACCAGGCCGCCGAGAATCATCGAGCCGGAATACAGCTGAATGCCGAGGGCGGCGATGATGGCGATGCCTGCCATGATCAGGCCGCTCTTGGACGGCGTGTGCATGGGCGTGTGATGCGGTACGTTGCTGGACTTGATCTCGCGGGTCGCGTAGTCACGCGGCTTGCGGTAGGAGACGAACAACGCCGTCAGCAGGCCGAGGAACATGCCGCCGACCGGAATCGCCATCGCCATCGGCACCATGCCGCGGGTCACGTCGAGGCCGAGCGACTGGCCGGCCTCATTGATATTGGCCAGCAGGATGTCGTTGAGGAAGATGGAGCCGAAACCGACCGGCAGCAGCATGTAGGGTGCGGTCAGGCCGAAGGTCAGTGCACAGGCCACGGCACGACGATCCAGGCGCAGGCGGTTCATGGCGACCAGCAGCGGCGGAATCAGGATCGGGATGAAGGCGATGTGGACCGGAATCAGGTTCTGGGAGGAAATCGCGACCAGGGTCACGCTGCCCAGCAGGCCGTACTTGATGGCCGTCTGGCGGCGCGGCGTGCTTTCGCCATTGAGCAGGCCGATCAGGCGTGCGGCGAGCAGGTCCGGCAAACCGGAGCGAGACAGGGCGACGGCGAAGGCACCGAGGGTGGCGTAGGCCAGCGCGACCTTGGCGCCGCCGCCGACACCGTCATTGAAGGCGCCGAGCGTGTCGGTCAGGGACAGACCGCTGAACAGACCGCCGACCAGGGCGCCGGCGACCAGCGCGAAGACGACCGAGACGCGAGCCAACGACAGGCCGACCATGACCAGGACGGCCAGAATTACCGCATTCATGCGAGTACCTCTATGTGGGGTTGTGCCAGCTTTGGGAGTATTGCGGACAGAGCGGGCGAACTGTGGGTGCGTGGCCACCCGATCCCGGGGCAATGCCTCGCATGACGTGTACATTCGTGACGAATGCCTTGCTGTCGCAGTGTTCCTGCGGCTTCCTCCTGAATGCCGTCAAAAACGGCGCATTATCTTACCAGAAGGGCAACGCAAGCTGAATGACCGATGAACGTGGGCGCTGCCAAATGGCACAAGTTGGCGTGCCATGACGGCTTTTTGTAGAATGCCATGCTGCCCGGCGGCTGCAGTCGCAGGCGTTATTCAACAGGAGTGCGCATGCTGGAGCTGGAAAATGCCCGCGTCATCGGCATGGGAAATGATCGGCGTGTCTATCAGGACCCGAACGACCCCCATCGCTGCATCAAGGTCCCGCGTTACCCTGACAAGGGCAGCCGCCAGAATGAACGCGAGCAACGCTATTTCGAGGGCCTGGTCAGACGTGGCATGCGCGACTGGTCCTATGTGCCTGCCTACCACGGCAGTGTCGCCACCGCCGAGGGGCTCGGGCTGGTCTTCGATCTGATTCTCGACAGTGACGGCTCCACGTCACGCCGACTGCGCGAGGTGCATCTCGAGACCCCCGAGCGCCTGAGCACCGAGGTGCTGGTGAGCGAGCTGGCCAATCTCTATCGCTATCTCGAGAAACGCTGGTTGATTCCGTCTGATCTCAATGATCGCAATATCGTGGTCCAGTTCAGCGACGACCAGCCGCCCAGATTGTGGCTGATCGACGGTATCTCGAATCCTGACTTCATTCCGCTGGCGACCAGTGTCGCCTGGCTGGCGCGGCGCAAGGTCGCGCGTCGTTATCGTCACTTCCTCAAGAAGCTGGTCAAGGGCGGTCAGCTCTCGCCAGAGGATTATCAGGCACTCGAAGCCCGTCTGTGGGGGTGAATGTCTCTGATGGTGATAGCTTTCGATACTGGTGGCGCTCGAGAGTGGCTGCCCCTGATGGTGCTTGTCGCTGATGGCAATCGCCTTTGATGAACATCGCCAGGGGCAGTCGTGTTGTGTATCAGTGCAATCAGTGCATCAGTGTTCCAGGGTCTCGAAGTAGCTGGTCATCGCATGGGTGATCTGGCGCAAGTCCTGCGGCGAGGTGATATAGGCCGGCATGGTATAGAGCCAGCGACCGAAGGGGCGTAACCAGACACCCAGTTTACGGGCATGGGCCTGAGCGCCTGCCAGGCTGCTGGCATCGTGCACTTCTATCACCGCCGTGGCACCCAATACGCGTATATCGCGAATGGCGGGGTGGGAGAAATTCAGCAGGGTGCCGCGCAACAATTGATTGAGCTCGGCAATCTTGCCCAGATAATTCTCTTCCTCGAATACCGCGAGACTTTCCAGTGCTACCCGACAGGCCAGCGGATTGCCCATGAAGGTCGGGCCGTGCATGAAGGCGCTATTGGCATCCTCGCCATCAAATGCATGGAAGATATGACTCTGGGCCAGGGTGGCGGCATGTCCCAGATATCCCCCCGTCAGTCCCTTGGAGAGCACCATGATGTCGGGAGAGACATTGGCGTGTTCACAGGCAAACATCTTGCCGGTCCGACCGAAGCCGGTCGCGACTTCATCGAAGATCAATACGATCCCGAACTCATCACATAACTCGCGCGCCGCCTCGAGATAGTAGGGCGAGTACATGTTGAGGCCACCTGCCGCCTGTAACAGAGGCTCCATCAACAATGCCGCTATCTCATGCTGGTGTGTTTCCAGACAGGCGCGCAATGCGCTGATATCGTCTGCTACCTCTTCACGACTGGCGCTGAAACCGGCAGTCGGTGCCGGTGCGAAATGATGTCTGGGCAGGAAATCGGCGAACAGGGAATGCATGCCTTCCTCGGGGTCACACACTGCCATGCAGCCCGCCGTATCGCCGTGATAGGCCTTCATCAATGACAGCATGCGCGTTCGTCCGCGCGTGTCATCGCGGTCTTTGCGCTGTTGCTGATATTGCACTGCCATCTTCATGGCGACTTCCATGCCCACCGAGCCGCTATCCGAGAAGAAGACATGATTCAGGCCCTCGGGGGTGACGCGCACCAGCGCATCGGCAAGCTCCTTGGCCGGTCGATGGCGAATGCCGCCCAGCATCACATGGCAGAGTTCTGCCGCTTGCTGCTGAATGGCCGCGACGAGACTTGGGTGTCCGTAGCCATGGATCATGCACCACCAGGAACATGTCGCATCCAGCAGTGTCTCACCTCCCGCCAGTGTCATGCGGGCTCCCGTGCCGCCGACCACCTCCAATGGCGCTGGCATGTCCTGCATCTGGGTATAAGGGTGCCAGAGAGAAAGTGAGTCCGTAGCGCGGGTCGGCATCTGGGAAAATGGCATGGAGTGTCTCTGCGAGTGGCGGGAGTGTGGAATGGCGTGATGACGGCTCAATCTTTGTCAACTTTGACCATTCTATCAGGTTGACGGTGTTTTTGAAGTGACGCTTTCTGGAGAAAGTGTTGCATTTTGCACCACTATTAGTTCGCCACCTGCTTTAGTATGGACTTCTGTTGTTCGTTCAGGTGCATGCTTTTCGAGGTGCGCAGGCAATGACAGCTCTACATCGAAAGTCTGCAATCTGACGCCGCCACGCCAACGGGAAAGTGGTTGCATAATACTTCCTTGTGGGTTGTTGTCATGAATTGTGCATATCCCGTGAATATTGGAGGTCCAGTGATGGCGGGCCCTCAAGCCTGATATCAGGTCGTGGTAAAGACTTCTTCGTGTTGGTGCAGAGACATTTTTGGCAGGCCTGTCTTCAGTTGTGACAGGGGATAATGAAGTGCCTGGGCAGTGAGTACTGTTTTTTTGCTGGCTATTGCATTGATCGGCAAGATTGCATACTTTGGAAACATGTTATTTAAGACTTCACCTTGCAGTTGACTCGGTCTATAATCGCCCTTGATCTGGTGTGGGCGCTTAACTGTCCCGAGTGTCCTGCACAAGTCTTTATGAAAACACGCTGTTAAACATGTACGGCAGATGAATATCGCCGAGCCTCTTTCAGCATCGTGTTTTCGTGACTCAACTGTCTGTCCCGACATCCTGGAGATACTCATGTCCCTGTTGACTGATTTCATGCAGAAAGAGCAAGAGCTCAAGAAACTTCAAGAGCAGCTGGAAAGCCTGCGCAATGATGACCGTCTGAAGAACGAACTCGAGTTCAAGGACAAGCTGGACGCGCTGATGGGCGAGTACGGCAAGTCCACTCGTGACGTCATCACCCTGCTGGACCCGAAAGCGTCCCAGGCGCCGGCTGCTGCCGCACCGGAAAGCAAGACCGGTGGCGTGCGTCGCAAGCGCAAGCTGAAGGTCTACAAGAACCCGCACACCGGTGAAGTCATCGAGACGCGTGGTGGCAACCACAAGCAGCTGAAAGAGTGGAAGGAAGAGCACGGTGCGGAAACCGTCGAATCCTGGCTCGAGCGCACTGAAAGCTGAGCACTGGCTTTGTTGCCAGCTAGCTGACGCTGCCAGACATGAAAAAGCCCCGCAATCGCGTAATGCCAGTCAGTTAACACTGACTGGCATTTTTCTTGGCCGGATACTTCTGCGGCCGGCGCCTGACCGATCGAGGATAAGACCGTTCGCGTCGTTCCGGTAAAACGAACGACGGTGCCATGTCCA
>NZ_JADPPY010000028.1:0-46324 GCF_018340035.1 Cobetia sp. MC34 | reverse complement strand
AGGTCGTTAGGGTTTCACCCATGGCGAGTGGTCCTCTTGAATCGTGTTCTGGCAGGAACATCATGATTCTACAAGAGAAAACCACTCGCCACCTTCGTTTTCAGGTCGGCCTCATGAATAAGCCGGGATCTCACTACTTCTGAATATTCCTTTCAGCGGGATCTTCTATCGCCAGGATAGCCTTGAACAAATCAGCAAGGGTATCGGCAAGATACTCGAGAATGAAAACTGGCTGACTCGCAATATCATGCAGACGTTGATTCGTCATTATCGTCAACAACAGCAGATTGCCTTCCAGCCTGTCATGGGACTGACACAACGTGAACTGGAAATATTGTCACTCATTGCGTCACAGCAAAGTAATGCAGATATCGCGCATAGATTGATGTTGAGCCAGCACACCGTGAAGTCTCATTTATATAACATCTTTCGCAAGATCAGAGTCCACAACCGCCATCAGGCGATCCAGTGGGCCCACGAGCACCTCAACCTTTACATCCCCAAGCGCACGACGGAGCCGGAATCCTGAGGCTCAGGTGACGCTGGACGAGCATCTCTTCCAGCTGGTGGATCTGTGAGGTCACCACAGCGACAGGGCATGTCTCACGCCGGCTACGCGTAGTAAGCGCTTCACTTTTCAAGAGTGAAATGACTCATGCGCAGTACTGCGTCGCATTCCTGCCCCCCCCTCGAATGCGGGGATACAAAAAGACAAGCCCGGTTACATAATGACATTGAAGAGAAGCCTTCCAGCATTAGATCTGTGGTACCTTTGAACCAGTGGAAAGCTTGGTATAAAAAGCGCAAAGGTCTGGTTTTCATTGCACTCTCGAGAAGGGCCATCATGACCAGCGCTAATTTCATCAGGTTTACGTACTGTTTTTCCTATTCTTTTTCTGGGTCTAATCAGGACTGGAGGGGAAGGATAAACTGGTTATTTTAGCAAGTACTGATTAGAGGTTGCCTTATCCCCACTATCGCGCAATCCTATAAAGGTGCTCAGCGCGTAATGCCCGACGTGAATGAGTGCAGTGCTACACGACTCACCCAACCACACTTCAGATATGGCTCCGCCAAGAAAAATCGGTACGACAACTCAGAGGTCTCGCACCATGATTACAGGGAACGCAATGGTGCTGCTGGTGACTGACTGCAATCCGCAGTCAGCGCTTTTCATGGATTACATTCGCCAGCAGCTTGAGTGTCAGGTGGCTTCCGCAAGCCCCGACGAGGATTACACCCCCGGGCAGGCAGAGAGAACGATAGTGCTGCTGGACACCGACCACGTCGATGAAGGCACGATGCAACGCTGGGATGCAGATGCCAGCCAGGATGCCAGCGCAGAGCTGGCCGCTATCAACATCAGTGATGAAGAGGAAGCTGCCAGCCTGCTGGTCAGCACCCATCTTCAAGGCGTGTTCTACCGACAGGACAGCCTCTCACTGATCAGCAAGGGCATCGCGAAACTGCTGGAAGGCGACATGTGGATGTCCCGACCGCTGATGACCCGCCTGCTGGATTTCTATCGCCGTCAGCAGCTCAACGCCTATCGCCCGGTCTGTGGTCTGACCCAGCGTGAGGTGGAAATCATCGGCTTGCTGGGCACGGGTGCCTCGAATACCGAGATTGCTGACCAGCTGTTCGTCAGTGAACACACGGTCAAGTCACATCTCTACAACATCTTCCGCAAGATCAAGGTGCATAACCGCATTCAGGCCATGAACTGGGCACGTCAGAACCTGGCAATGCCTGTCTCGCGCACCCCACGCATCGCTCGCAGAGCACAGATGTCGTGAACGGTTGGGGCATGACAAGCCGCCAGGTGGTCGCCTGGGGACTGACATGCTTCAGTCTGTCGCCCGCCTTCGCGCAATCCGCGCCGGAGGCGGTGCGACCCGAGGTATCCGTTGCCAGTGAAGAGCAGCAGGCTCGCCGTCAGGGGGAAGATGGGGTCGCCATCCAGCGCGCTCGCCCCACGCTCTCCGACGGTCTCAGCGGCGTGATGATCGATCGCACCATGACCATGATCGGCAAGACCTTCTTCCGCCAGTTCAGCCAGCAACGCCTCGATAGCCCAGCCATCCGCAACACATCCCTCAGCATCCATGAACGCCCCTCAGCACGCTGGGGCAGCCTCATCTGGATCACCGAAGGCAACAACGTTCTGTACGAAGCGACGCTCCCTCCGCGCCTTAATGACGTGGATATGTACGCCAGCGCCGCTGTATCAAGCGTCTCCGACCAGTTCCTGCGTCGCAAGGTCATGGAAGCCCTGCGCAACGACCCGGACATGGCCGGTGACGAATTCTGATGTATTGAAGACCGACATAATAAATGGGCTCCGGACACGGAGACCCTGACAATACGCAAGGGAACAGGGGAACATCATGAAGCATCAGACACTCGCGGTGTCGTTGCTGTTATCGGCGATGCCGCTATATGCCGGTGAACTCATCTATCAGCCCATCAACCCGAGTTTCGGTGGCAATCCTCTCAATGGCAGCTACCTGCTTGGCAAGGCCCAGGCCCAGGACACCCACGAGGATCCTGATGCCTACTCCTTCGATAGTCTTTCCGAAACAGAACTTTTCATCAGCGACCTGCGCAATAGCCTGGTATCCGATGCCATCACCGATGCTGTCGATTCCACAGAGCCCGGCCGTTCCAGCGTGATCGACAGCGCTCAGCTGCGTGTCGAAGTCATCAGTAACGGCAATGGCGGTTTCTCCATGCAGGTGCTTGACCGCGCCACAGGTGAAACCACCGTCATCAACCTCGGCACATCAGGCAATACATTCTGATCCGCTACTGATGAAGGGTTCGCTCAATGAAGACACTCACCTCCATGCTGGCCGTTGCCAGCCTGGCGCTTGCTGGCTGTGCGCCGATGGTCGCCAATACCCAGGGTCTTGAAGGGGTGCCCAGCACCTTGATGCCAAGAACCACCACCTATCAGGATCTGATCAGTCTGCCGCCTCCCGCCGGACGTATTCCGGTCGCCATCTATGACTTCCGTGACCAGACGGGGCAGTACCGGCCTGCCCCTGCCAGTACCTTCTCTACGGCGGTCACCCAGGGCGGCGCCGCCATGCTGAGCGCCGCATTGTCGGACTCCGGCTGGTTCATCCCCCTCGAGCGCGTGGGACTGCAGAACCTGCTGACAGAGCGCAAGATCATCCGCGCCAACATGGAACGCACGGGACAGAATGATCTTGCCGCATTGCAAGCCGCCAACCTGCTGTTCGAGGGTGGCATCATCGCCTTCGACTCCAATGTCAGAACAGGCGGGGCGGGCGCGGAATACTTCGGGATCGGCGCCTCTGGTCAGTATCAGGTAGACCAGGTGACGGTCAATCTGCGTGCTGTCGATATCACCACGGGGCAGGTCATCGCCAACGTCAATACCAGCAAGACGATCTACTCACGCGAGCTGAGGGCGGGCGTCTATCGCTTCATCGATTTCAGTCGCTTGCTGGAGATGGAGGCGGGGTATACCAGCAATGAACCCGTACAGATGGCGGTAATGTCCGCCATTGAATCTGCCGTGATTCACTTGATTGCGCAAGGCGTCGAACGCCAGCTCTGGGTTCTCCAGGACCCGGACAGCCTTCAGACATCAGAGCTGATGGATTACCTGCAAGCCCCGACCCCGATGTTGTAGAGCCAGCCCACATTCAAGACCCCGTAGAGAGCATCGTGGTATTCGCGGTGTTTATCTCTTCCTTAAAAGGCAGTCACCTCGCAAGAGGTGGCTGCCTTTTTTCATATCTGCGCAAAATATAAGAAACAATTAAAACAACAAAGCATGAAATATCATGCACCTAATACCGTCAACAGTAATACCTCCCTGAACGGTGCTGAAAATCTGGCCACTCTTTGTCATTACTCACCGCTATTGGGCAAGACATTATGAGTAGCAATCTCTAGCCCTCATAAACCCGAAAAGGACTGATGGTGATGGCCTCGATAAAGACCAATAGTTAGTGCACTTAGACGGTCACCTGGATGGACTCACGCCATGGCTTCGGCAAAGCATCAACAAAGAAGAATGCTACAGGCCTGCCTTTTCTTTTCATCACTGACACTCAGCTTGTGGGTGTTGGCCAATGACTTGGCGACCACCTCCGAATTGGGGAGCAGCCACTCAGTGGCGGTCATCGAGCAATCTGGCGCTTATAACTCGGCGATGATCGTTCAGCATGGTAATGGCAACGCCTCCTTGATTGACCAGAGCGGTGTCCTGAATGAAGCAGGGGTCGACCAATATGGCAATGGAAACACGGCATACACACTGCAAGAGGGTGCCCTGCATGAGGCAAGCATTCTTCAGCATGGCCAATATCATGATGCGCTGATCATTCAGCAAGGTGTTGGGCAAAGCGCCAGCATTCAGCAGACAGGCATCGGGGGAAGCGCCACGCTTCTACAACAGGCCAGTAGTCAGGTACCGGCAAGTATCACTCAATATTCACGGGGCCATATGCGTGTCCAGGTCATACAACAGTGATCTTTACCACGATGGCTCGCATGACATCGCTATATGACGATGATGCTTGTGAAGGTGGTGGCTGAATACCCGCTTTCATCGAATCGCCAATACGAATTTTGCCTGGCCAGGAGAGATTCTCACTTATATGTAGTCAAGAGTCCTGCATGACGAATACAACCTTCTGGCAAGGCCATAAAAGAGCAGTAGCAGTACAACATGATGTCGCGGATCACGAAAACCAGACCGCCATCATGTCAGGGGATGCATGACCAGAAGCAAGTCAATAATAAAAACACTACTCGAAAAATGATCTACACAAGGGAACAAACCATGAAAATTCAAATGAGCTTGCTGGCTATCGCGATTGCTTTTACCTCTCAGGCGATGGCAGACAACAACACCGCAGATGTCGATCAGACTGGCTTCATGAACATGGCCAATGTTGACCAGACATCACGTAATGGCGGGTCTCTCGATAGCAACCACAACAGTGATATCGATCAGACAGGTGCTTTCAACAAGGCCAAGACCTATCAGAACGGTGTCAATCATGTTATCCGCATCAATCAGGTCGGTGGTGGAAACCGCGCAAAAACCACCCAATATAGCAGCACAAATACTGGCATCGTGGATCAAAAGGGTGTCCGTAACACTGTCGATATGAACCAGAAAAGTTACAAGCATACCGCGCGTATCACGCAGCAAGGCCTTGCAAACAAATCTTCCTCTTGGCAGGGCGCCAGTGGCTCGCCGGCTGGGCGTGAAAACTTGCTAGTCGTGTCACAAGAGGGCGTGTTCAACAAATCCAGCGCTACCCAGCAGGGCAGCCATGCCATCGCACGTGTCACTCAGACAGGCTACCAGCATGATTCTGATGTCCTGCAGGTAGGAGAATATAACCGCGCTCGTGTCACCCAGGATGGGCGCTTCCATAACTCGACCGTGACACAGACAGGCACTATGGGTATTGCCGTCGTCGACCAGGCCGGTTCGCGCAGTGACTCTACCGTTACTCAAGCAGGTGATTTACAGGTCGCACGTGTGACTCAGGAGGGTAGCTCACACGACTCTCTGATCAATCAGAGCGGGATGCAAAACACCGCACTAGTGACACAGTCCGATATGCTGCAGTACTCCGATATCAGTCAGAGCGGAGAAAACAACCTGGCCATTAATATTCAGAGTGGCTATAAAAATGCGGCCATCGTTGTTCAAACTGGCAGCAACAGCGATTCTCTGATCACCCAGAGCGGCGCCTATGATCATGCCCACGTCATTCAGTCAGGCAGTGGCCATCGTTCAGAAATTCTCCAACAGGGTGGAGGTTTCCTGAGCTTCGCGACCAATAGTGCCCACGTGACACAGTCAGGTGCGATGAATACCTCCAGCGTGACCCAGACTGGCGGTGGCAACGTAGCCAACGTGATGCAGTACTGATCACGCCCCAGCCAGGATGTCTTACAGAACCCCGCGCAAGCGGGGTTTTTCGTTTTTCCGCCCGGTGGATCCATATAATGAAAAAGGCCGCTGACAGGGTTGTCAGCGGCCTTCCAGTACCAGCCGCGAAACATCTATCGCAGCGGCAAGTTACTTCTTTGGCGGTGTCACGGAATTCTCCGGGAAGGACTTGCGATAACTCTCAAGGCTTTCATCCACCATCTGGCGGCCCTTGCTGACCTGCTTGTTACCGCTGGTGATCCGCGCCTTGCCCTTCTTGATTTGACCATTGCCCTTGTCGATCAGCGCCTGGCCCTTGGCGATATTGGATTCGCCATCATTGACCAGATTCTCACCACTGACGACCTGCTTCTCACCCGCGGCCACCAGAGACTTGCCGCTCTCCCAATTATCGGCCAGCTGATCACGCACCTTGGCGACGGCCTTGGCTTCCTCAGCCTGACCGCGCATGAGATCAGCGGTTGTCGGCTGGCTGGAGCAGCCCGCGAGCAGTGCCAGACTGATGGCAGCGGCGGCGGTATTTACCCATTGTTGGCGCATGATATTTCCTTTCCAGATGCATAGCTTCCCAACGAAAGCCAAGGCTCACTCGGGAGCGCACTATGCAATACAAAAAAGGGCATGGCGGTCATCCCGCCATGCCCCATGACAACTATCGCTCGTCTCAATGCAGCCTGAGCTGCTCACGAATCAGGCGAGCCAAGGTGACATTGGCGTTGGGCGCTGTCGTGTCGATATGGACCAGCTGACCATGCTCTTCTGGCGCAAATGGCTCGCGATTGGCCAATTGCTTGTCGAGCACTTCCAGACCTGCTTCGGAAGCCTCACCACTGCGCTGACTACGCTTGATGATGCGCTTGCGCAGCGTCTCGTCATCGGCCTCGAAGCTGATCATCAGTACCGGCAGGCCACGGGCTTCTGCCTCATGACGCAGGCGATCACGCTGCACCTTCTTCAGGCAGGTGGCATCGATGCAGACGGGGATACCCGATTCCAGCAGCGTGGCTGACAGATTCGAGAGTCGCTCGTAGGTCGCATGGGTGGCCTGGGGGGTATAGATGCCGCCATTGAGCCCGGACTCGGTATCGGCATCCGCCGCAAAGCCATACAGGCGCTTGCGCTCGACATCGCTGCGAATGCGTACACCGCCCAGCTCGCGCACCATCTCTTCGGTGAAGCGACTCTTGCCGCTGCCGGAGACACCCACACCGATGATCATATAAGGGAAGCGGATCTCGCTATAGCGCTCCGCCAGCCCGATATAGCGCTCGTACTCGGCCAGCACATCGGCGCGATCCGCTTCACACAGGTCCGGCTGATGATAGCGAATCATCGCCACCTTGGCCCGGATCAGTGCGCGATAGATCTTGTAGTACGGCAGCAGACGCACCAGCGAGTAATCGCCGGAGAGCTCGAGATACCGGTTGAGAGCATGATGGGCAAAGGCCTGCTCATCACGCGCTTCGAGATCCATCACCAGGAAGGCCAGATCACAACCGACATCATTCCAGCGCAACTCTTCATTGAACTCGATGCCGTCAAACAGCAGGGCACGGCCTTCGTGGCGCACGGCGTTACCCAAGTGGATATCGCCGTGAGTCTCACGCACGAAGCCTTCCTGCCAGCGACGCTCGAACTCGGGATTGAGGCGCTGGAAGGTCTCTTCGGTCCACTGCTTGAGCAGCGCGAGTCGCTTGATGGCCTCGGCATCATCACCGAGGCGCGGACGAATCAGCTCGAACTCGTTGTCGATGGTACGACTGACCATCTGCGGGCTACCCAGCTCGCTATCGCCCTGGATGCGCTCGGCCTGCTCGTGGAAGGCCACCAGCTGGTCGACCAGATCGTCCAGCAATTCCAGCGACAGCTCGCCACTGGCCTGCAGGGCGCTGAACAGATGGCGATTGGAGAACTGGCGCATCTTGACCGCGTACTCGAAGACAGCACTGTCGTCTCCGATGCGCGGAGCTTCGGGCGTGCCCGAGATCGCCACGGTATCCAGGTACAGCGTCGGTGCCAGACGGCGGTTGAGGCGCACTTCCTGTTCACACAGGAGCTTGCGGCGCTCAAGGGTCGAGAAATCCAGGAAGCTGCCGAAATCCAGCGGCTTCTTGATCTTGTAGGCGTAGTCGCCGGTCAGCACGATCCACGAGATATGCGTCTCGTGCACTTCGATATCCTTCACGGGGTGATCGAAGCAATCGGCTGTGTGAAGGGCTCGAATCAAGGCCTGGCTCAAGGTCGTCTCCGCTAAGGCAAGCTGGCTATAAGGTCATTAGCGCAATCGCTATCGTTGGCGACAAGTGTACCGGATGGCAGCCCGCCCGGCAGCCTGCCGAGCGGGTTCCTGTCTGCGTTGGCCAACCCGCGGACTCAGGTACTGTCTCGCGTCTCACTCAGTTCGATGCGGACATCTGCGCAAAGACCCGCTCAGCCGCATCCAGCGTGGCCTGGATATCAGCATCGGTGTGCGCCGCGGACATGAAGCCGGCTTCATAGGCGGACGGCGCCAGATAGACGCCTTCGGCGAGCATCGCGTTGAAGAAGGTCACGAAATCCTGCTGACGACAGCGCGTGGCGGAGGCGAAATTGCTGACCTCTGCGTCATCGGTGAAGAAGACACCGAACATGCCACCGGCATGCTGGGTAATCAGACGGATGCCTGCCGCCTTGGCACGGCTTTCCAGACCTTCACACAGCATCTCGACCTTGCGTGAAAGCTCGGCGTGGAAGCCGGGCGCCTTGAGCTTGCGCAGCAGCGCGACGCCAGCGGCCATCGCCAGCGGATTGCCTGCCAGCGTCCCGGCCTGGTAGACCGGCCCCAGCGGCGAGAGATGGTGCATGATCTCGCGCTTGCCGCCGAAGGCACCCACCGGCATGCCGCCGCCGACGATCTTGCCCAGGCAGGTCAGGTCCGGCGTGATGCCGTAATGTGCCTGAGCGCCACCCAGGGCAACACGGAAGCCCGTCATCACCTCATCGAGGATCAGCACGCTGCCGTGGGCATCGCACACTTCACGCAGGCTTTCGAGGAAGCCTGGAACCGGCGGAATGCAGTTCATGTTGCCGGCGACTGGTTCGACGATAATGCAGGCGATCTCGTCACCCAGCTCGGCGAAGCAACGGCGCACACCCTCGGCGTCGTTGTAGTCCAGCGTGATGGTGTGCTCGGCCAGCGAGGCCGGCACGCCCGGGGAGCTGGGCTCGCCATGGGTCAGCGCGCCGGAGCCGGCCTTGACCAGCAGCGAGTCGGAGTGACCGTGATAGTTGCCCTCGAACTTGACGATCTTGTCGCGACCGGTAAAGCCCCGCGCCAAGCGGATCGCCGACATGGTGGCCTCGGTGCCGGAGTTGGTCATGCGCACCATGTCGAGGCTCGGCAGCATCTCGCAGATCAGCTCGGCCATCTCGGACTCGATCTCGGTGGGCGCACCGAAGGACAGACCACTTTCGAGACGCTCGCGCACGGCGCTGAGCACATCTTCATCGGCGTGGCCGGTGATCATCGGTCCCCAGGAACCGACGTAATCGATATAGCGCGTGTTCTCCACATCGAACAGATACGCGCCCTTGGCATGGTCGATGAACACCGGCGGACGATGCAGTCCCTTGAAGGCGCGGACCGGCGAGTTGACGCCACCGGGAATATGACGGCTGGCGCGTTCGAACTGGGCAGCGGACGTGGTCATGACATACCTCTTGATAAGCGGCGAGCGGCCCATCGGCCGCGAAAATGGAGAAAAGGGGGATCAGACATAAAGACGCTGTGGATAACGTGAATGCAGCTTGTCCACAGGCGATGAAACGGCCCGATAGCCTCGGGGCGGCAAGGGGGTGTGGATAACCCGAATGCCGTCGATGGCGACAGCTTAACGCGACTCACGGGTGAGTTGCAGCCGCGCGAGCGCAAGGGGTGCCGGCGTCGAAAGGGGCAATAGCGCTATCGCCAGGGCAGAAACTGGGCCTCGGGCAGCGCACCTTTCCGCCCACGTTGCTGGCCATCGACGAGACTCTGCCAGGTGGCCTGCTGGGCAGCCTGCCATGCCGATGGCAACGTCATGCCGCGTGCCAGACGAACCGCCAGGTGCGAGGCCAGCGTGCAGCCGCTGCCATGGAAGCTGCCCGTCAGCCGCGGGCAGTCCAGTGCGAGCGTGGCGTGGTCACGGCGATACAGACGATGGATCACCGACGGCTCAGCCAGCGAATCAGCATCGCGCTCGACAGGATCAGTACCGGTGACCAGCACGGCCCCGGCGCCTGCCGCCAGCAGATGCTCGGCGAGTCGGCCGTCGCCCGTCCCCGTGGGACAGGCCGCCAGCCGCGCAAGCTCCGCGCGGTTGGGCGTGAGCACATCCACATGCGGCAGCAAGCTCTCACGCGCCTGATGGATCAGCGACTCGGTGGAAAGCTCAAGCCCGCCGCCCGCCTTGAGCACCGGGTCCCATACTACGGGTAACCCCGGCCAGCGCTGCTGGAGTTCCTCGATCAGCGTCACGCACGCCGTGAGCGCCGCTTCGCTGGCGAGCAGACCGATCTTGAGCGCGCCCGGGCGGAAGTCCTCACACAGGGTGCGGGCCATGGCGAGCATCGACTCGCCCGATTGCGGGATCACCGCCTGCACATTGCAGGAGTTCTGCACCGTCAGTGCCGTCGGCACCGTCAGCGCCCAGCCGCCACCGGCGCGGATCGCCTCGCTGTCGGCAATCAGACCCGCGCCGCCACTGGGATCATGCCCCGCCAATACCAGTACGTAGGGCAATTGCGCTGAGCACTCGGTCATGGCGGAACCAACCCTCAGAACGGTTTGACGATGACGCAGATGACGATCACCACCAGCATCAGCACCGGCACTTCATTGAAGAAGCGGAAGTAGCGCGAGGTTCTCTTGCAGGTATCGGCGGCGAACTGCTTCAGATACAGGCCACAGGCATGGTGATAGCCGACCAGCAGCACGACCATGGTCAGCTTGAGGTGCATCCAGCCCATGCTCATGAAGCTCGGCACCAGCGCCAGCAGCCAGATCCCCAGCACCAGGGTCGCGATCATCGACGGCATCATGATGCCGCGATAGAGCTTGCGCTCCATGGTCTTGAAGTACTCGATGGCCTTGTGGTCGCCGGCATCACGCGCCTGGGCGTGATAGACGTACAGGCGCGGCAGATAGAAGAGGGCAGCAAACCAGCACACTACGGCAATCAGATGGAAAGCCTTGATCCACAGATACATGAGGGAGCTCCGTCAGTCAGGGTCGGGAAGGTCAGAAAGTGGACGCGCGGATGAAGCAATCGGATCGCCACGATGGCATGTGGCACCGCCAAGGCCCATGCGGTATGCGGTCGCGGCCAGGCGCGCGCAGAGCGAATTCACGCCTGAGAAGCAGGTGCCATGGCGCGCGTCAGGGCGTATAGCGATAGTAGCTCTCTATTGCATCCCGCGTGATGATACCTGAAATCTTGCGAATCATCGGTGCGGTGGTGTGCTCGACATAGAGGGCATCGACATCGCTGGGCAGCAGCCGCTCATAGGCCTCGGACAAGGTAGCCTGCAGGTGGATGGGCGCGAGATCCAGACGCTGAGCCGGGATCTCGAGCAGGTCGAGCTCTTCCTGCTCCCGCCAGTGCTCATCCATCAGCACACGCACCAGATCCGCCGCCGGCAGCGCGACCATCGGCTTTTCCGGCGTCGAGCGCGTGACCACCAGCCAGACCGGCTTGCTGTCGAGCAGGGCGCGAGCGCGTTCACGCGTGATGCGGCGCGGCACGCTGACCAGCGAGCGCTCCATCACCGCCGGCACCGCCACCCGCGACAGCGCCTGCATCAATGGCTGCTGGAGCGGATGCAGGCCCTGCGCCGTCAGCGTCGAGATGAAGAAGCCTTGGCAGTGACACAGCTGGCGACAGGTCAGGCCTGCCACCACCACCGCCAGCATGCCGGGCAGGATGATATTCGGCGAATGCGTCAATTCGAGCAGTGCCATCAGGGCAGCCAGTGGCGCCTGAAGCACCGCGCCCATCATCGCCGCCATGCCGAGCAGGGCGTAAAGCGCGATGTCCGAGGCCTGGTCCGGCAACAGCCAGCCGCCCAGCATGCCCATCAAGGCCCCGGCAGCGGCGCCTGCCACCACCACCGGACCGATGATGCCGATCGGCACGCCACAGGCCACGCACAGGGCCGACAGCACCAGCTTGCCGATCACCAGCGCCAACAGGATATCCAGCGCCAGCTGGCCGTCGAGCAGCTGGGCCAGGCTGTCATAGCCGATACCTTGCACCTGGGGATACCACCACGCCACGGCGGCCGTCGAGACCCCGACCAGCGCCATGCGCATCCCCCATGACAGGTGTGCCACGCGCGCCTGCTGACGCGCCAGATGCACGAAGCCCCCCGCCAGCAGGCCGATGACCAGCGCCGTGACGATGACCCAGGGCAGGTCGAGCAGGGAATGCAGCAGCAGAGAGGGCACCGCGAAGGCCGGCGCCGAGCCGTAGACCATCTGCGTGACCACCGCGCCGGTGGTCGAGGCCAGAATCACCGGCATGAAGCCCATCAGGGTGTACTCCATCATCACCACTTCCATGGCGAAGATGACTCCCGCGATCGGCGTATTGAAGGAGGCGGAGATGCCCGCCGCCGTGCCACAGGCGACCAGCACGCGCAGACTATTGTTGGGCAGCTTGAGGCGCTCGCCGATCCAGCTCGAGGCACCGGCGCCCAGGTGGATCGCCGGACCCTCACGCCCCGCCGACAGACCGCCGAGCACGCTCACGACCCCGACCACGACCTGATTGAGCCAGGCACGCAGCGGCATCTTGCCCTGATGGTAGGTCAGGCGCTCGATGACATGCCCGATGCCCAGCTTGCGCTGCGCCGGATGCTGTCGCCCCAGCACGATGCCGATCACCAGCACCGCCAGCAGCGGCAGCGAGGCGCGCACCCAGGGGGCAAGTCCCTCGAAGTTCTCCGGATTGTCATCGGGCATGAAGCCCAGGGCACCGGCGCTCAACAGCAGGCGGAAACCGACCATCAATGAGCCGGTCAGCAGCCCTGCCACCAGCCCCAGCAGACACAGTTGCGGGAGTGCATCGACCGCCGCCAGCTTGCGCCGAAAATTGTCGAGACTGGGACGAGGCAGATGCGGACGCGTCAGGCGTGACACTCACGACTCCTTGAAGGCACTGGCAATGACAGAGGACATCCATGTCGGCAGCGCATTACTGCCCGCCTGACACCTGTGTATCATATCGATTGCGAACCGTCGCGACCGTGCGCAATCCGACAACCTCGGCACAGCATGGCGCAACGCCTGTCTCGCGCACAGGCCACCAAAGGTCGCAGCAGCAGATCGGACACAAGATTACATCTCGCATCAACAGGACACCGCCCGAAGGCGGGGAGGCAGCATGATCAAGGTAGGTATCGTCGGCGGCACCGGTTACACCGGAGTGGAACTCCTCAGGCTCCTGGCCAGCCATCCGCAGGTGGAAGTGACCGTGATCACCTCGCGAAGCGAGAAGGGCGTGCGTGTCGACGAGATGTACCCCAATCTGCGCGGCCACTACGACACCCTCGCGTTCAGCGAGCCGGATGCCGACGTGCTGGCCGCCTGTGACGCCGTGTTCTTCGCCACGCCTCACGGTGTCGCTCACGCCCTGGCCGGCGATCTGCTGGCACGCGGCACGCGTGTCATCGACCTGTCCGCGGACTTCCGCATCAAGGACGCCGACGTCTGGGCCGAGTGGTATGGCCAGCCGCATGGCGCGCCGGAGCTGCTCGGCGAAGCCGTCTACGGCCTGCCGGAAGTCAATCGCGATGCCATCCGCGAAGCGCGCCTGATCGCGGTGCCGGGCTGCTACCCGACCTCCGTGCAGCTGGGCCTGATCCCGCTGCTGGAAGCCGGCCTGATCGAGACCGACAACATCATCGCCGACTGCAAGTCCGCCGTCTCCGGCGCGGGTCGCGGTGCCAAGGTCGGCTCGCTGCTGTGTGAAGCCGGCGAGTCCATGAAGGCCTACGGCGCCTACGGCCATCGTCACCTGCCGGAAATCACCCAGGGGCTGGACCTGGCAGCCGGCAGCGCGGTCGGTCTGACCTTCGTCCCGCACCTGACGCCGATGATCCGCGGCATCCACTCCACCCTCTATCCGCGTCTGAGCGGCTTCAGCGGCACGCTGGAAGATCTGCAGGCGCTGTTCGAGCAGCGCTACGCCGATCACCCCGCCGTCGATGTCATGCCGCTGGGCAGCCATCCGGAGACGCGCAGCGTGCGTGGCACCAATCTGTGCCGCATCGCCCTGCATCGTCCGGGCAACGGCGACACCCTGGTGGTGCTGTCGGTGATCGACAACCTGGTCAAGGGCGCATCAGGTCAGGCCATCCAGAACCTCAACCTGATGTTCGGTCTCGATGAGATGATAGGTATCGGCGCGCCGGCGATGATGCCCTGAACCGCCAGCGTACGCCCGCAAGGCAGCACGTCAGACAAAGTTGACCCTTTTGCTCGGATATAGGGATAATAGGCGTCATTCCGTTCTCTATACCGTGCCGGGCGCTGTCTTCAGCGTCCGGCCTCCGACTCCTTCCAGGAGGCCCGCATGAGCGAAGCACAAAGCTTCATCCCGACGCCGTTGTACCTGTCCGAGCGCGCCAGTGCCCGGATTGCAGCGCTGCGCGCGGAAGAAGCCAACCCGGAGCTGCGTCTCAGGGTCTACGTCACTGGCGGCGGCTGTTCCGGCTTCCAGTACGGTTTCGATATCGCCACCGATCTGGCCGATGACGACACCGTGGTCGAGCTGGGCGAAGCCGCCATCGTGATCGACCCGCTGTCCTACCAGTATCTGGTCGGTTCGACGATCGACTATGAGGAAGGTCTGGCGGGCGCCCGCTTCATGATCCAGAACCCCAACGCCACCAGCACCTGTGGCTGCGGGTCTTCCTTCATGGTCTGATCATTGAGGGTCTGACCAGAGAGCGTATGACCGTCAGGGCTGACAGGCCCGCGCACGACATTGGCGCCTTGTTGACGCCTGATCGCCCCCTACCGGGAACCGGTAGGGGGCGATTTTTTTTCGTCATCTCAGTGGCTTGCAAGCTTCCCTTCGCCGCATGGCAGCAGCGGGAGACTTGACGGGGTCCGGTGTGCTCGTCAATCTAAAAACGCTATACATCCTAAAATCTAAATATAAAGAGGAATGTAAAATGCGCAGATCTCACCTGCTGGCCTCCCTCTCTGGCCTCGCGGCCGCCACCTTCATGGCCAGCGCTGCCCATGCCGTCACCCTCAAGGCGGCGACCGACCCGAGCTTCGTGCCCTTCGAGATGCTCGACCAGGAAAGCGGCGAGATGGTCGGCTTCGATATCGACATCCTCAATGCCATCGGCGAGCGCGCCGGCTTCGATATCGACCTCAAGACCATGGACTTCAATGGCATCATCCCGGCCGTGCAGACCGGTAGTGTCGATGTCGCCATCGCCGGCATCACCATCACCGAGGCGCGCGAGAAGATCGTCGACTTCACCGATCCCTACTATGACTCCGGCCTGCAGATTCTGACCTCGGCCAACAACGGCGACATCGAGGATATCGAAGGCCTGGAAGGCAAGAAGATCGGCACCAAGATCGGCTCCACCAGTTACGACTACCTCACCGCCAACCTCGGTGACTCCACCATCACGCCTTACCCGGGCAGTGCCGACATGTACATGGCCCTGATGTCCGGCAGCGTCGATGCCGTCTTCTACGATGCCCCCAACGTCGGCTACTTCGCCAAGACCAAGGGCAATGGACGCGTCAAGACGGTGGGGCCGCTCTATGAAGGCCAGCAATACGGCATCGCCTTCACCGAAGGCAGCGAGTGGACCGAGGCCGCCAACGAGGCGCTGGCCGAGATGAAGTCCGATGGCAGCTATGCCGAGATCTACCAGAAGTGGTTCGGCGCCATGCCCGGCGACAGCCAGTAAGCCGCTTTCGACTCGCCTCAGACGCCTCACGTCGCGTAGTGCAGATCATCATCACGACATTTCGGCAGCGACAGCCTGCCGGAATGTCGGTCGTCTCGAACCTCCGGCGCGCCCAGCGGCGCATGAGAGGTTCGTGCCAAGGAGCCCCCCGTGGACGTTCAGTTCCAGTTTGATTGGCAGGCCGCACTCGATTCGGTGCCCTACCTGCTCGAGGGCATTCCCTGGACCCTCGCCATTTCCTTCGGTGGCCTCGCCATCGGCTTCGTGCTCGGCATCCTGTTCGGACTGCTGAGCCTGTCTCCCAGCCGCCTCCTGAGCTGGATCGCTACCGCCTATATCGAGATCTTCCGTGGCACCCCGGTGCTCGTCCAGGTGCTCTTCATCTTCTATGGCCTGCCGCAGATCATCGGTGGCCCCATCGATGCCCTGACCGCCGGCATCGCCGCGATCGCCTTGAACTCGGCGGCCTATATCTCGGAAATCGTGCGCGGTGGCGTGCAGTCCATCGCCCGTGGCCAGCGGGAAGCCGGCCTGTCACTCGGTCTTTCCACCCCGCAGACCTTCCGCTATGTCATCTGGCCCCAGGCGCTGCGCCGCATGATCCCTGCGCTGGGCAACCAGGGCATCGTCTCGATCAAGGACACCTCGCTGTTCTCGGTGATCGGCGTCGGTGAGCTGGTGCGTCAGGGGCAGATCTACATCGCCACGACCTTCAATGCGCTGGAAACCTACTTCATGGTCGCGCTGCTATATCTGGTGATCACCCTCAGCCTGTCATTTGGCTTGCGGATGCTCGAGCGCCGCGGGTTGGTGGGCCAATGATGTCTCTCTGCCCCCCACACGTGACGGATATAGCCGCGCCATCTCTCCTTCTGCCTGATCTCATTTCTCTGACGACCTTCCGGCATGCAGCGCCGGTTCGGAGTGCCCCATGACTGCCATCGTGAAGATGCACAAGCTCAACAAGCATTTCGGCAGCCTGCATGTCCTCAAGGACATCGAGCTCGAGGTCGCCCAGGGGGAGGTGGTGGTGATCATCGGGGCCAGTGGCTCCGGCAAGTCGACACTGATTCGCTGCGTGAACGGCCTGGAGGAGTTTCAGGACGGCAACATCGAGGTGGATGGGCATTCGCTGATCCCCCACGGCAAGAGCCACAGGGCGCTCAAGGCGATACGCACCGAAGTCGGCATGGTCTTCCAGCAGTTCAACCTCTTCCCGCACATGAGCGTGCGTGACAACGTCAGCATGGCCCCCATCAAGGTCCGCGGTACCTCGCGACCGGCGGCCGAGCAGCAAGCCGATACGCTGCTCGAGCGGGTCAATATTCTCGAGCAGGCCGACAAGTACCCGGGGCAACTCTCCGGCGGCCAGCAGCAACGCGTGGCCATTGCCCGCTCATTGGCGATGGAACCGCGCCTGATGCTGTTCGATGAGCCCACCTCGGCGCTGGACCCGGAAATGATCGGCGAGGTGCTAGATGTCATGCGCAAGCTGGCCCGCGAAGGCATGACGATGATGATCGTCACCCATGAAATGAGTTTTGCCCGTGAAGTGGCAGACCGGGTGGTGTTCATCCATCAGGGCAGCATCGTCGAGGAAGGCACGCCAGAGCAGGTCTTCGATACGCCGCAACATCCACGCACCCAGAGCTTCCTGGCCCGCGTACTGTCCCACTGAGCGCCTTCCACAAGGCTCGCTGAGCCACTGGTCAGACAAGCGTTGAGCACGTGAAGACCCTACCCGCTGCCATGCGTGCAGCGGGCATGCCCCGACCGTCAGGTCGGGGCATTTTTTTGTCCTCAGAGGCCCTCGCGAGCCCTGCAGATCGCCAAACGATGAAAAATCTTCTCTCCCCGTGCCATCTGTCGGCATTTCGAGAAGAAAAAAACGAATTTTTTTGGCCCCGGCCACCCCCTTGCCAGGTCACGCAAACACGCCTTGGCGCTCGAACGAATGACGCTTTCCCCGCCTGGCAGTCCTCGCTGAGGCGTCGCTTTAGCGTGTGGAAAACAGGGATAAATCAGGGGCCTAGCCGGAAAACCACACGAGGATAACGTGCACCGTGAGCCGCCGGGACAGCGTTCAGGCAATCTCAGCGGCCGACACGGGCAAAACAAGCGAAAAAGTATCCACAGGCTGGGTCGCGTCGCGTCATTGGCACCATTGGCGAAGGCTGTAGCCATTCATGCACCACTTATCCCATGACTGTCTACAGCCTTGGGCAGCGCAGGAAATCGACATTTGCCTCTGTGGACATTTTCCGGCATTATCCGCGGCCTTCTTGCCGTCAGGCCATGCAGCACTAGGGGTTGTGGGTAACAACGCCACTTGTGCACAGCAGGGCAGAAAAGTCGGGTACCAGCTCGGTATGAATCAGGGGATAATCGGGGCTGTGGACAAGGGCGCATTTCATCCACAGGAAGCGACCGGTGGCGTCCTCAGGTACTCCGCATTTTCTCCCCAACTATATCAACATCGTAAGCTTTTGATTTGTAACGGATAAAGTCGATTTCCCACTGATTTTGTCCACAACAGTAATTACAACATCAACAGAACCCCTTTTTCTTTTCTTTATATAATCTTGTTATCCGGAAACCCGAAGGACGGACCGAGACCTCACGATCGACCTGACGTGAACTCGCCGAACCCGAAGTGTTCGGGATAACGAACGGCTGTCTGGGTAGCGCATCCCTCGCCGAAAAATCGACGCGTCGTATCCGCAAGACTCGTGAATCGTCACGGCGTGGATTGATGCCCCAGAAGAAACAACCCGGGCATTCGCTCATGGGCTGCCAGGACAAGGCGCTGTGGAAAACTCCTGACGCTTACCCACAGGCGGTTTATACTGTGCGGCCCGGACGTCATCCTGCTGGCTTGCAAGCTCCCTCACCGGTCGAGCACATGCCTTCGGCGACGGACATCATTCGCCATGCCGTCTGGCAGTCCTTGATTCACCCAGGCATCGATTCATCGCCCTGCCTGGCCGATTTGCCTGCTTCGCCAACCAGCGAACAGCGCTTCACCCAAGTTTCGTGATACCCCGAGGTGCCAACGTGGATTACCCGAACCGCTTTGACGTGATCGTCATCGGCGGCGGTCATGCCGGTACGGAAGCCGCACTGGCTGCTGCCCGCATGGGCCGTCAGACCCTGCTGCTGACCCATAACATCGAGACGCTGGGCCAGATGTCCTGCAATCCCGCCATCGGCGGGATCGGCAAGAGCCATCTGGTCAAGGAGATCGATGCGCTGGGCGGTGCCATGGGCCTGGCCACCGACATGGCGGGTATCCAGTTCCGTACCCTGAATGCCCGCAAGGGGCCGGCAGTGCGTGCCACTCGTGCACAGGCTGACCGGGCGCTGTACAAGGCCGCGATACGCAACGTGCTGGAAAACCAGCCGAACCTGACGCTGTTCCAGCAGGGTGCGGAAGACCTGATCGTCGAAGGCGAGACCGTGCGGGGTGTCGTCACCCAGACCGGCATCCGCTTCCACGCCACCACGGTGGTGCTGGCGACCGGGACCTTCCTCGGCGGCGTGATCCATATCGGTCTGGACAACCATGCCGGTGGCCGTGCCGGTGATCCGCCCGCCAATGGCCTGGCATCGCGTCTGCGTGAACTGCCGTTCCGGGTCGATCGCCTCAAGACCGGCACCCCGCCGCGCATCGATGCCAAGAGCGTCGACTTCAGCAAGATGGAAGCCCAGCCGGGTGACACGCCGCGTCCGGTGATGTCCTACATGGGCAGCCGTGAGATGCAGCCGGAGCAGGTCAACTGCTACATCACGCACACCAACGAGCGCACTCACGAGATCATCTTCGCCAATCTCGACCGCTCGCCGATGTACTCCGGCGTCATCGATGGCATCGGGCCGCGTTACTGCCCGTCCATCGAGGACAAGGTGCATCGCTTCGCCGACAAGAACAGCCACCAGGTCTTCATCGAGCCGGAAGGCCTGAATACCCATGAGCTGTATCCCAACGGCATCTCCACCTCGCTGCCCTTCGATACGCAGCTCGAGGTGGTGCGCTCGATCCGTGGCATGGAGAACGCGCACATCACGCGTCCCGGCTACGCCATCGAGTACGATTTCTTCAATCCCCAGGACCTGCATCACTCCCTGGAGACGCGTTTCATCAAGAACCTGTACTTCGCCGGCCAGATCAATGGCACCACCGGCTATGAAGAAGCCGGTGCCCAGGGGCTGCTGGCGGGCGTCAATGCCGCCTTGCGCGCCACTGACGACGAGTCCTGGCATCCGCTGCGTGATGAGGCCTACACCGGTGTGATGGTCGATGACCTGATCACTCTCGGCACACGCGAGCCGTACCGCATGTTCACCTCGCGTGCCGAATATCGCCTGCTGCTGCGTGAGGACAATGCCGATCTGCGTCTGACCGCCAAGGGTCGCGAGCTGGGCCTGATCGATGACGCCCGCTGGGAAGCCTTCGATCGCAAGCGTGAAGCCATCGCCCGCGAGACCGCGCGTCTCGAGAGCACCTGGCTGATGCCGAAGAGCCCGGAACTGGCCCCGTTGAGCGACAAGCTCAGCTCGCCGCTCAAGCGCGAAGCCAGCCTGATGGAGCTGCTCAAGCGTCCGGAGCTCGAGTATCCGGATGTGGCAGGCCTGAAAGGGGAAGGGGTCGACGACTGGCGCATCGCCGAACAGGTGCAGATCACTGCCAAGTACGCAGGCTATATCCAGCGTCAGCAGGAAGAGATCGACCGCCTGCGCCGTCACGAGCACACCGAACTGCCGACCAGCCTCGATTATGATTCCGTCGATGGTCTCTCCAACGAGATCAAGCAGAAGCTCAACGAAGCGCGCCCGGCGACGCTGGCCCAGGCCGGTCGCATTTCCGGTGTCACGCCGGCAGCTATCTCTATCCTGTTGATTCACTTGAAGAAGCGTCAGCTGATCAAGGCGGAGACACCCGCAGATGCCGCAACGACTGACACGGGAGTCGCGCAATGAGCCAGACGCTCAACGAGACACAGCGTGAACGTTGCGCTCAGCTGCTCAGTCGTGGTGCCAGCGCCATGGGAGTGGCGCTGAGCGAGGAACAGCACGCCCAGCTGATGACGTTGCTGGTGCTGTTGCACAAGTGGAATCGCGCCTATAACCTCACCGCGGTACGTGAGCCGGAGGCGATGGTGACTCGCCATCTGCTCGACAGCCTCAGTGTGCTGCCTTATATCAGTGGGCCACGCCTTCTGGATGTCGGCGCTGGCCCGGGCCTGCCCAGCATCGTGATCGCGATCATGCGTCCCGACATCGCCGTCGTGCCGCTGGATTCGAATGGCAAGAAGGTGCGCTTCCAGATTCAGGCCGGCCATGAACTGGGCCTCAAGAATCTGAGCCCGACCCAGGTACGCATCGAAGCCTATGATGGCGCGCCGTTCGAGCAGATCATCTCGCGTGCCTTCGCCGATACCGATGCCTTCGTCAATCTGTCGGCGGCCGTGCTCGCCGAGGGCGGCGAATGGCTGGCCATGAAAGGGCGCATCCCCAGTGATGAGATTGCCCGCCTGCCAATGGGTGTCTCGCTGGTCGAGACATTGGTGCTGGAAGTGCCGGGCGAGGAAGGGGAGCGTCACCTTCTGCGCCTCAAGCGCGACTGATAAAGCGCCTCAAGGCGTGCGCAGGGATTGTGCCGGGCGCAAAAGGCAGGCAGCCTGATGTTTTCACGAGGGCAGATCATTGATCTGTCCTCGTGAGCATGTGGCTGGTGCCAATGGCCCCGCTTCTCAAGGAACCAAGGAAGTCGCTCGTGACCAAGATCATCGCGCTGACCAACCAGAAGGGTGGCGTCGGCAAGACCACCACTGCCGTCAATCTGGCGGCGTCGCTGGCGGCACTCGATCGCCGCGTTCTGCTGATCGATCTCGACCCGCAGGGCCATGCCACCATGGGCAGCGGCATCGACAAGCACGACCTCGAAGGCAGCGTGCTGGATGTGCTGCTGGGTGAGCTGCGTGCCAGTGACGTGATTCTCGATTGTCCCGATGCCGGCTACGCCCTGTTGCCCGGCAATGGCGACCTTACCGCCGCCGAGGTCGATCTTCTCGGTGTCGAGGGGCGTGAGCGCCGCCTCACGGAAGCTCTGGCGCCGATCGCCGCGGAATATGACGTGGTACTGATCGACTGCCCGCCCTCGCTCAACATGTTGACCGTCAATGCCCTGACCGCCGCCCATGGCGTGCTGATCCCGCTGCAGTGCGAGTTCTATGCACTGGAAGGTCTGTCAGCGCTGCTCGATACCGTCGAGCAGATTCAAGGCAACGTGAATCCGGCCCTCGACGTGTTCGGGATCGTGCGTACCATGTACGACGCTCGCAACAGTCTGACCCGCGATGTCAGCAAGCAACTTTCCGATTACTTTGGCGATACCCTGATCAAGGCAACCATTCCGCGCAACGTGCGGGTGGCGGAAGCGCCGAGCCACGGCCTGCCGGTGACCAAGTATGCGCGTCTGTCGCGTGGCAGCCAGGCCTATCGGGTGCTCGCCAAGGAATTGATTCGTCGTCTCTCGCTGTAACTTCACCGAGGAAGGTCCATGACGCGTAAGCGTGCCCTGGGAAGGGGCCTGGATGCCCTGATTGGCGCCGGAAACCGCCGCCGCCATGTCGAAGCCGATATAGAAGCTGTCGATGGCGACGCCATCGATGCGTCACCGGATGCCGCGCTGGCCGCGAATCCGGCCGCTGCCACGGCGGAATTGCCCAGCGAGCGCCTCGAGCGCCTGCCGCTCGGGCAGCTGCAGCGTGGCAAGTATCAGCCACGGCGTGACATTCAGCCGGAAGCGCTCGAGGAGCTGGCGGATTCCATCCGGGCTCAGGGCGTGATGCAGCCCATCGTGGTGCGTCCGGTGGGGGAGGGGCGCTACGAGATCATCGCCGGCGAACGCCGCTGGCGTGCCTCGCAGCTGGCGGAGCTGGATACCATCCCCGCCGTCGTCCGCGAAGGCATCAGCGATGAGATCGCGCTCGCGCTGGCATTGATCGAGAATATCCAGCGCGAGAACCTCAATCCGGTCGAGGAAGCCCTGGCGCTCAAGCGCCTGCTCGAGGAATTCGAGCTGACCCAGCAGCAGGTGGGCGACGCCGTCGGGCGTTCACGCGCCCAGGTCACCAACCTGCTGCGGCTGCTGACGCTGGAACAGGAAGTGCAGATCCTGCTGGAGCGCGGTGAGCTCGACATGGGGCACGCGCGTGCCCTGATCGGCCTGACCCCGGCACGTCAGCGCAAGCTGGCCCATGAAGTGGTCGAGCGCGAGCTGACCGTGCGCCAGACCGAAGCGCTGGTGAAAAGCGTGCAGAAGGGTGAGCAGCCCAAGCCGGCACCGGCGCGACCGGACGCCGACATCCAGCGTCTGGAAACGCGCCTCTCGGAGCAACTGGGCGCTGCCGTCAATATCCGTCACGGCAAGAGCGGCAAGGGCAAGGTCACCATCTCCTACACCAGTCTGGATGAGCTGGACGGCATTCTCGGCCATATCCACTAGTGGGTGAGCAGAGGAGGGTTGACCATGCGTCACACCTCCCCGGGCGGCAATTTTCCGCGTGACGGATCACGATCCTCTTTCGCGCCCCTGTGACTCATTGTCGCAGGGGCGCGAAATGCATCTGACATTCAAGATATTGAAGGATGTTGCTGACGTCAGGTTGTGATTCATGCAACCCTGTGTCGCTCGCACCGCAAGCGACTGTCAACGTAAGCAAACTGTCATCGGTTTCCCGCAAGATAGTGAGGCTTTGGTCGTAAGCTTGCGAAAGATCAAGGAATTTAGCTTGTCGTTTGGTTGATGGCGGTGAAGCGCTCCCCTATAATCCGGCGAGTTTGCTCCCGGGCTGTGTCCAGCGCAGCGCCAGAAATGGCGAAGGCCATCATTGCGAGACACAGGTCCAAGATGCACAAGACGACACCCGCTGCTCTACAACGCCCTCAGGTGGCTCGATTGCTCTGGGGCCAGGCGCTGGTCATCGTGATTGCCGTCTTGCTGGCGGGAGTGATGAAAGGCAGTGGTGCGGCGCTTTCCGCGCTGTGTGGTGGGCTGGTCTGCCTGCTGCCCAATCTGTTTTTCGCCTGGCGTTCACTGCGTGTGACCGGTGCACGCTACGCCCAGGCAATGGTCAAGGCCTTCTATCAGGCCGAGGCCGGTAAGTTCGGTTTGACGGCCGTATTGTTTGCGTTCTTCTTCATTGCAGTGCCGCCCTCAAACCCCGCTTTATTTTTTTGCGCTTACGTGGCGGCAATGGCGGTTCACTGGCTGGGCCCCTGGCTGGTGAAGCGAACACCGTACACACGAACCTGAGGCAGAGTCATGGCAGGCACCAACCCGAGTCCCTCCGAATATATTCAGCACCACCTGCAGAATCTGACGTACGGCAACCACCCGGAACACGGATGGTCACTGGCGCACAGCGCTCAGGAAGCGGCCGACATGGGATTCTGGGCCATCCACCTGGATACCATGGGCTGGTCCATCGGTCTGGGCCTGATCTTCCTGTGCCTGTTCCGCAAGGTCGCCAAGTCCGCCACCACTGGCGTTCCCAGCGGTCTGCAGAACTTTGTCGAATTGATGGTCGAGTTCGTCGATCAGTCCGTGCGTGAGACCTTCCACGGTCGTTCACGCCTGATCGCACCGCTGTCACTGACGATCTTCTGCTGGATCTTCCTGATGAACCTGATGGACTTGATCCCCGTCGACTGGCTGCCTGGCGTTGCTGCCAAGGTCGGTGAGATGTTCGGCGCTGATCCGGCTCACGTGTTCTTCAAGGTGGTGCCGTCCACTGACATCAATGCCACGCTGGGCATGTCACTGTCCGTGTTCGCGCTGATCATCTTCTATTCCATTCGCGTCAAGGGCCTCAAGGGCTTCCTGGCCGAACTGACGCTGCACCCGTTCAACACCCCGAACAAGCTGGCACAGATCGCGCTGATTCCGGTCAACTTCCTGCTTGAGTTCGTGACGCTGATCGCCAAGCCGATCTCTCTGGCGCTGCGTCTGTTCGGTAACATGTATGCAGGCGAGCTGATCTTCATCCTGATCTCGCTGGTCGGCATCTGGCAGCTGCCCCTGCACTTCCCGTGGGCGGTCTTCCATATCCTGGTCATCACCCTGCAGGCATTCATCTTCATGATGCTGACCATCGTCTACCTGAGCATGGCCAGCGAAGACCACTGATGTAATTCGCCCCACGCCATCCGTGGCGTGGGGCAAGATTTCCGAGCTCTGCTCACACCCTCAACCCTTGACTTAAACTTGACTAAAACTGGAGTTCCACAATGGAAGCACAAGTTCTTGGCATGACCGCTATCGCCGTCTCCCTGCTGATCGGCCTGGGCGCCCTGGGCACCGCCATCGGTTTCGGTATCCTCGGTGGCAAATTCCTGGAAGGCGCAGCGCGTCAGCCGGAAATGATCCCGCAGCTGCAGGTCAAGATGTTCATCGTCGCTGGTCTGCTGGATGCCGTGACCATGATCGGTGTTGGTATCGCGCTGTTCTTCACCTTCGCCAACCCGTTTGTCGGTTAAACATCGGCTGGCCTCCGGCCTACCGTGTTTTTGACCCAACAATCGTGAAGCGAGAGGTGCTGGCGTGAATCTGAACTTAACCCTGATTGGTCAGGCCATCGCCTTTGCGGTCTTCGTTTATTTCTGCATGAAGTATGTCTGGCCGCCGGTCACACAGGCTCTGGCAGAACGTCAGAAGAAGATTGCAGATGGTCTGGATGCTGCCAGCCGTGCTACCCGTGACCTCGAACTGGCGCAGGAAAAAGCCACCGAGACTCTGCGGGAAAGCAAGGATGAAGCAGCACGCATCATTGAGCAGACCCATAAGCGCTCCAACCAGATGATCGAGGAAGCACGTGAAACTGCACGTGCGGAAGGCGAGCGTCTCGTTGCGCAGGCCCGTGCCGAAATCTCCCAGGAGATCAACCAGGCCAAGGACGAGCTCCGTGGTCAGGTCGCTGCTCTTGCAGTGGTCGGCGCCGAGCGCATCCTGGAATCCTCCATCGACGAAGCCAAGCACCGCGAGCTGATTGACAAGCTCGCTGCCGAGCTCTGAGGAGACTGATTCCATGGCTGAAACGTCTACCTCCACCGCGGCTCGCCCGTACGCCAAGGCGGCGTTCGAGTTTGCACGCGGCCAGCAGGCGCTAGAGGCCTGGTCCGGCATGTTGTCGACAGCGGCGCTCGTCGCTGTCGACGCAAACGTCAAGGCGGTGCTCGACAACCCCAAGCTCTCCACCGAGCACAAGGTTGGCACCTTCCTGAACGTGTGCGGTGAGGCGCTGGATGACAGCGCCCGCAACTTCATCCGGACTCTCGGTGAGCAGGACCGCCTTGCGGCCCTGCCCTCCGTGGCCGAATTGTTCGAGGCCCAGAAGGCCGAGCAGGAACAGCGTGTCGAGGTGACCCTGGTGTCTGCCTTTGCACTGGAGAGTGAGCAGGAAGAAAAGCTCGCCACTGCCCTGCGCAAGCGTCTGAACCGCGACATCTCCATTACCACTCAGGTGGATAGTACGCTGCTCGGCGGCGTCATCATCCGTGCCGGAGATACCGTCATTGACGGCTCCGTGCGCGGCAAGCTGGCCCGGCTTTCCGAAGCACTGAACTCCTGAGTCCGAGGGACATGGCATGCAGCAACTGAATCCTTCCGAGATCAGCGACATCATCAAGCAGCGTATCGAAAAGCTTGACGTCGCATCCGAAGCCCGTAATCAGGGCACCATCGTCAGCGTCTCCGACGGCATCGTGCAGATCCACGGCCTCGCAGACGTCATGTTCGGTGAGATGATTGAATTCCCGGGTGGCGTCTTTGGTATGGCGCTTAACCTTGAGCGCGACAGCGTCGGTGCTGTCGTTCTGGGTGACTACCTCCAGCTCGAAGAGGGCATGACCGCGCAGTGCACCGGTCGTATCCTCGAAGTGCCGGTAGGCCCGGAAATGGTCGGCCGTGTGGTCGACGCGCTGGGTAACCCGATTGACGGCAAAGGCCCGATCGACGCCAAGCTGACTGACGCGGTTGAGAAGGTCGCTCCGGGCGTCATCGCCCGTGAGCCGGTCGACCAGCCGGTGCAGACAGGTCTGAAGTCCATCGATGCCATGGTACCGATCGGTCGTGGTCAGCGCGAGCTGATCATCGGTGACCGTCAGATTGGTAAGTCCGCCATCGCGATTGATGCCATCATCAATCAGAAGGGCAAGGGCATTACCTGCGTCTACGTCGCCGTCGGCCAGAAGCAGTCCACCATTGCCAACGTCGTGCGCAAGCTCGAAGAGCACGGTGCGATGGAACACACCATCATCGTCGCTGCTGGCGCTTCCGACCCGGCTGCCATGCTGTTCCTGGCACCGTACGCCGGTTGCACCATGGGTGAGTACTTCCGCGACCGCGGTGAAGACGCGATGATCGTCTATGACGATCTGACCAAGCAGGCATGGGCGTATCGTCAGATCTCCCTGCTGCTCAAGCGTCCGCCGGGCCGTGAAGCCTACCCGGGTGACGTCTTCTATCTCCACTCCCGTCTGCTTGAGCGTTCCGCACGCGTCAACGCCGATTATGTCGAGCAGTTCACCAAGGGTGAAGTGAAAGGCAAGACCGGCTCCCTGACTGCGCTGCCGATCATCGAGACCCAGGGTGGCGACGTGTCTGCGTTCGTTCCGACCAACGTGATCTCCATCACCGACGGTCAGATCTTCCTCGAGACCAGCCTGTTCAACTCCGGTATCCGTCCGTCCATCAACGCGGGTCTGTCTGTTTCCCGTGTCGGTGGTGCTGCTCAGACCAAGATCATCAAGAAGTTGGGTGGTGGTGTGCGTCTGGCACTGGCTCAGTACCGTGAGCTGGCAGCTTTCTCCCAGTTCGCCTCTGATCTGGACGAAGCGACCCGCAAGCAGCTCGAGCATGGTCAGCGTGTCACCGAGCTGATGAAGCAGAAGCAGTACTCTCCGATGTCCGTGGCCGACATGGCGATCTCGCTGTTCGCGGCCAACGAAGGCTACCTGGATGACGTCGACGTCGCCAAGGTGCTGGGCTTCGAGAAGGCGCTGCTGGACTTCATGCGCTCCGAGCACGCGGATCTTCTGGACAAGATCAATCAGTCCGGCGGCTACGATGACGAGATCAAGAATGGTCTCAAGGCTGGCGTCGAGAAGTTCAAGGCGACTCAAAGCTGGTAAGTGGCATGGCCCGGCCAGTCCGGGCCCTGTCGTTTCCCTTCGGGTGGCATGAATAAGGCAGATCGCTATGGCAGCTGCAAAAGAGATTCGCTCCCAGATCGGGAGCATCAAAAATACGCAAAAGATCACCAGCGCCATGGAAATGGTGGCTGCGTCCAAGATGCGTAAAGCGCAGGATCGCATGGCGGCCAGCCAGCCTTATGCTCATCAGATCCGCAAGGTTGTAGGACACATCGCCCGGGCCAACCCGGAATATCGCCATCCGTATCTGATGGAACGCGATGTGAAGCGTGTCGGTTATATCGTGGTCTCCAGTGATCGCGGCCTGTGTGGTGGCCTGAACGCCAATCTGTTCAAGGCTGTCACCAAGCATGCGAAGAGCTGGCGCGACCAGGGTGTCGAGGTGGACTTCTGTGCCCTCGGCTCCAAGGCCGGTACCTTCTTCCGCAACTACGGTGGCAACCTGCTTGCCGCCAAGTCCGGTCTCGGGGATTCCCCGGGTACCCAGGATCTGATCGGTAGCGTCAAGGCCATGCTGGACGCATTCGACGAGGGCAGCCTCGACCGTCTGTACGTGGTGTTCAACGAGTTCGTCAACACCATGACGCAGAAGCCGGTCGTGCGTCAGCTGCTTCCTCTCGAAGCTGATCTGAATGACGAAGAAACCGGTCCCACTACATGGGACTACCTGTATGAGCCGGATGCCGTCTCGTTGCTCGACAAGCTGCTCAAGCGCTATGTCGAGGCCCAGGTCTACCAGGCCGTGGTCGAGAACATCGCCTGCGAACAGGCAGCGCGAATGATCGCAATGAAGAGTGCGACCGATAACGCCGGCGACCTGATCGACGACCTTCAGCTGGTCTACAACAAGGCCCGCCAGGCAGCGATCACTCAGGAAATCTCCGAGATCGTATCCGGTGCCGCCGCCGTCTGATGACAGCGTGGCAACAGGCAAGCAGGTTTCAATCGCAGGTTTAAGAGGAACCAGGAATGAGCGGACGTATCGTACAAATCATCGGCGCGGTGATTGACGTCGAGTTTCCGCGGGACGCAGTGCCCAAGGTCTACGACGCCCTGAACGTCGCCGATAGCGAGACCGTACTCGAAGTCCAGCAGCAGCTGGGCGACGGCGTGGTCCGTACTATCGCAATGGGTTCGACCGAAGGCCTCAAGCGCAGTCTCGCAGTTGAGAGCACCGGTGCTCCGATCTCCGTGCCGGTCGGCACGGCGACTCTGGGTCGCATCATGAACGTGCTGGGTCAGCCGATCGACGAAGCTGGCGACGTGGGTGCTGAAGAGCACATGCCGATTCACCGTGCAGCCCCGAGCTTCGCGGAACAGGCAGCGTCCAACGAGCTTCTGGAAACCGGCATCAAGGTCATCGACCTGGTCTGCCCGTTCGCCAAGGGCGGCAAGGTCGGTCTGTTCGGCGGCGCCGGTGTCGGCAAGACCGTCAACATGATGGAGCTGATCCGCAACATCGCCACCGAGCACAGCGGTTATTCCGTGTTCGCGGGCGTGGGTGAGCGTACTCGTGAAGGTAACGATTTCTTCCACGAAATGAAGGAATCCAACGTTCTCGACAAGGTTGCCTTGGTCTATGGCCAGATGAACGAGCCGCCGGGTAACCGTCTGCGCGTGGCACTGACCGGTCTGACCATCGCCGAGAAGTTCCGTGACGAAGGTCGTGACGTTCTGCTGTTCGTCGACAACATCTATCGTTACACCCTGGCGGGGACCGAAGTGTCCGCACTGCTGGGTCGTATGCCGTCCGCGGTAGGTTATCAGCCGACTCTGGCGGAAGAGATGGGCGTCCTGCAGGAACGCATCACTTCTACCAAGACTGGCTCGATCACTTCCGTGCAGGCCGTTTACGTCCCCGCGGATGACTTGACCGATCCGTCTCCGGCGACCACCTTCTCGCACCTTGACGCGACTGTCGTACTGTCCCGTCAGATTGCCGAGCTGGGTATCTATCCGGCCGTTGACCCGCTCGACTCCACCTCTCGTCAGCTCGACCCGCTGGTCGTTGGCGAAGAGCACTACAACACTGCCCGTAACGTTCAGGGTGTGTTGCAGCGCTACAAGGAGCTGAAAGACATCATCGCCATCCTCGGGATGGACGAGCTGTCTGACGAAGACAAGCAGACCGTGGCACGTGCGCGTAAGATCCAGCGCTTCCTGTCACAGCCGTTCTTCGTTGCGGAAATCTTCACCGGCGCGCCGGGCAAGTACGTGTCCCTCAAGGACACCATCCGCGGCTTCCAGGGTATCCTGGACGGCGAATATGACGCACTGCCGGAGCAGGCGTTCTACATGGTCGGCACCATCGACGAAGCTGTCGAGAAAGCCAAGGGCATGTAATTTCCCTGTTCAGGCATGAGGAAACAGGTATGGCTATGAGCGTCCATTGCGACATCGTCAGCGCTGAGAAAGGCATCTTTTCCGGCCTAGTCGAGCGTCTCGTGGCTGCCGGCAGCGAAGGTGACCTCGGCATCATGCCGGGTCACGCTCCGCTGCTGACCGAGCTGCAACCCGGCCCGATTCGCGTTCAGCGTCAGGGTGGGGCCGAGGAAATCTACTACGTCAGTGGCGGATTCCTCGAAGTGCAGCCGAACCTCGTTTCAGTCCTCGCCGACACCGCAGTACGTGCCGACGATCTGGATGAGGCGGCAGCCCAGGAAGCCAAGGAAGTGGCCTTGAAGGCCATGAACGACCAGGCTTCCGAACTGGAATACTCACGCGCCACGGCCGAACTGGCCGAGGCGATGGCCAAGCTGCGCACCGTGCAGCAGATGCGTCGTCACACGCGCTGAGATGCACTGGGCCATGACGGCCAGTGACAGGAAAGAGGCGACCTTCGGGTCGCCTTTTTTTGTGCTCATCACCCGGGAATAGACTGTCTTGCCGCCAGGGTAGCCTGGCGTGATTCAAGGTTGAGCGTGCTCATCCGTCAGCACCTTGAGCGCTGAGCCGCTTGGCTGAGAGCCCTTGCGCGAGCACTGCTACTTTCTCGGGTCTGTTCTCGGCGACAGTCCCGTGGGTAAACCTCGTCACTGGCAGGTCACGGATCAGCTGCTATCATGGCGCCACTATTTTCAGGGCTTCAGGTATGAAGACCCGCTTTCTACAGGAGTTCACCGATGAGCAGCGCAGAGCGTACCGACGTCGTCATTCTTGCCGCAGGTCAGGGCACCCGCATGCGTTCCAAATTGCCGAAGGTGCTGCACCCGTTGGCAGGCAAGGCGATGGTGCGTCATGTAGCTGACACCGCTGCAGGCCTGGACGGTGCGCATCTGAATGTCGTCATCGGTCATGGTGGTGAGCGCGTTCAGCAGCAGCTGGCCGATACCGGTGCCAGCTTCGCGGTGCAGGCAGAGCAGAAGGGCACCGGTCACGCCGTGGCCCAGTCACTGGACGCCATCGGTGATGGCAAGGTGCTGATCCTGTATGGCGATGTGCCGCTGATTCGTCGCGAGACCCTCGAAGCGCTGCTGGCCGAAGTCAGTGAGCAGACTCTGGGCCTGCTGACGGTGATTCTGGAAGACCCGACAGGCTATGGCCGTATCGTGCGTGACTCCGAAGGCCGCGTCAGCGCCATCGTCGAGCACAAGGATGCCACGCCGGAGCAGCTGGCCATCCAGGAAGGCAACACCGGTATCCTCGCTACCACCGGTGCCCAGCTCAAGCGCTGGCTGCCGGCGCTGTCCGCCGACAATGCCCAGGGCGAGTACTACCTGACCGACATCATCGCCATGGCAGCCAGCGAAGGCGTCAACATCGCCACCGCCCAGCCGGCGGCGGTCGAGGAAGTGCAGGGCGTGAACAACCGCCTGCAGCTGGCCGATCTCGAGCGTGCCTTCCAGCGTCGTGAGGCCAACCGCCTGATGACCGAAGGCGCCAGCCTGGCCGATCCGTCACGCATCGACGTACGCGGCAATCTGACCATCGGCACTGACATCAGCATCGATGTCGGCTGCATCTTCGAAGGCGACGTCACCCTGGCGGATGATGTGGTCATCGGTGCCCACTGCGTGATCCGCAATGCCACCATCGGTGCCGGCGCCAACATCGCGCCGCACAGCGTCATCGACGGCGCCGTGCTGGAAGGCGACAACAACGTCGGTCCGTTCGCGCGTCTGCGTCCGGGCACCGAGCTTGCCCGTGGCGCACGCATCGGCAACTTCGTCGAGACCAAGAATGCCCAGGTCGGTGTCGATGCCAAGATCAATCACCTGAGCTATGTCGGCGATGCCACCCTCGGTGAGGCCGTCAATGTCGGCGCCGGCACCATCACCTGCAACTACGATGGTGCCAACAAGTTCCGCACCGAAATCGGCGCCAATGCCTTCATCGGCTCCAACTCGGCGCTGGTGGCACCGCTCAAGATCGGTGCCGGTGCCACCGTGGGTGCCGGTTCTACCTTGAGCCGCGATGTCGCCGAGGGCGCGCTGAGCGTGGCGCGTGGCAAGCGCATCGACAAGCCGGAATGGCCGCGTCCGACCAAAAAGTGATCGGCAGCTGTGATCGGCAGTTGTGGTAGCGATGCCTGCTCCTGAGGGGAGATGAGCATCACCGGCGGGGAGGCACCGACAGGTGTCTCCCCGTTTTTCGTCACGGCCGGTTGTGCTGGACGACCTGCCGGGAGTGAATCGTCTCATCCTCTATCGTCTTTCACTTGATGTTTCGATTCATCTCTCTTATCTTTCGGTTCGAAACTTTATGGGATTCCCCGATGTCAAAGCGACTGACACCACAACGGCGTCACCAGATCCTTGATCAGCTGGCGCGTGACGGTGAGGTCAGTGTCGAGGCACTGGCGCGGGAGCTTGCCACCTCGGAGGTCACCATCCGCAAGGACCTGGCCTTCCTCGAGAAGAGTGGCCTGCTGCTCAGACGCTATGGCGGCGCCGTGGCCATGCCGCGTGAGCTGCTGGTGCATGACGAGCCGGTCAGCGCCGCCAAGCAGGCCATCGCCCGTCTCGCCGCGAGCCGTATCCGCGCGCACCAGCGCATCATCATCGACAGCGGCACCACCACGGTGGTGTTGATTCCCGAGCTCAAGGGCCGGGATGACCTGATCGTGATGACCAACTCGCTGAGCGTGGCCAATGCCATCCGCGAGCTGGAAAACGAGCCGGTGCTGCTGATGACCGGTGGCACCTGGGACCCGCACTCCGATTCCTTCCAGGGGCAGGTGGCGGAGCAGGTGCTGCGCAGCTATGACTTTGATCAGGTGTTTCTCGGCGCGGATGGTCTCGATCTCGAGCGTGGCACCACCACCTTCAACGAGCTGATCGGCCTGTCGCGTGTGATGGCCGAGGTGTCGCGTGAAGTGGTGGTGATGGCGGAATCCCACAAGCTGGGCCGCCGCATTCCCAACCTGGAGCTGGCCTGGTCCAGCGTCAGTACCCTGATAACCGATGACGCGTTGCCTGATGCTGCGCGTGACCAGATTCGTGCTCATGGCGTCGAGGTGTTGATCGCCCCGCTCATCGAGCCAGCAACTGCATAAGGAGATCGCTCATGTGTGGCATCGTCGGCGCCGTCGCCAGTCGTAACGTCCAGAACATCCTGCTCGAGGGCCTGCACCGCCTCGAATACCGTGGTTATGACAGTGCGGGCATGGCCGTCCTCTCCGAAGAGGGTCGCCTGAACCGCGTGCGCGCGCTGGGCAAGGTCGGGGCGTTGCAAAGCCGCCTCGAGGAAGCTCCGCTCAAGGGGCGTGTCGGCATCGCGCACACCCGCTGGGCCACCCATGGCGCGCCGAGCGAAGCCAATGCCCACCCGCACCAGTCCGGCGATAGCCTGGCCGTGGTCCACAACGGCATCATCGAGAATTACGAGACCCTCAAGCGCGAGCTGGAAGGCCAGGGCTACGTCTTCACCTCCGAGACGGACACCGAGGTCGTCGCTCACCTGTTGGCGCGGGAATACACCCTGAGTCAGGACCTTCTGACCGCGGTGCAGAAGGCCGTGGCGCTGCTCGATGGCGCCTTCGCGCTGGGCGTGGTGCATCGCGCCCAGCCGGACGTGCTGATCGGCGCGCGTCAGGGCAGCCCGCTGGTGATCGGTGTCGGGATCGACGAGCACTTTTTGGCCTCCGATCAGCTGGCGCTGCTGCAGGTCACCGATCGCTTCATCTACCTGAAGGAAGGCGATCTGGTGCGCATGACCGCCGAGCAGATCGAGATCTTCGAGCAGGGCGAGCGTCTGGTCACCGAGGCCAACGAGCGTCCGGTGCAGACCTTCGAGCACGCGCAGGATGCCGCTTCCAAGGGCGATTACCGCCACTTCATGCTCAAGGAAATCCATGAGCAGTCGCGTGTGCTGGCCGCCACGCTGGAAGGCCGCCTGAACGGTGATCACGTGCTGGTGCGCAGCTTCGGCAGCGAGGCGGAAAACCTCTTCCGCCAGGTCAAGCAGGTGCAGATCGTCGCCTGTGGTACCAGCTACCACGCCGGCATGGTCGCGCGTTACTGGATCGAGCGTCTGGCCGGCATTCCGGCGGCGGTCGAGGTCGCCTCCGAGTTCCGCTACCGTCCGGTGGTGGTCGCCGATGGCACCCTGTTCGTCACTCTGTCCCAGTCCGGCGAGACCGCCGATACGCTGTCCGCGCTGCGTTATGCCCAGTCGCTGGGTGGCTTCCTCGGCAGTCTGGCGATCTGCAACGTCCCGGGCAGCTCGCTGGTGCGGGAATCAGACCTCAGCCTGATGACCATGGCCGGCCCGGAAATCGGCGTCGCCTCCACCAAGGCCTTCACCACCCAGCTGGTCGGCCTGATGCTGCTGACACTGTCGCTGCGTCGTGTGCGTGGCGGTGATGAGGCCGGTGAAGCCGAGGTGGTACGCGAGCTGCGTCAGCTGCCCTCTCTGGTCACCAAGGCACTGGCCATGGACAGCGAGATCGAGCGTCTTTCCGAGGCCTTCGCCGACAAGCACAATGCACTGTTCCTCGGGCGTGGTACCCAGTTCCCCATCGCACTGGAAGGCGCGCTCAAGCTCAAGGAAATCTCCTACATCCACGCCGAGGCCTATCCGGCGGGTGAGCTGAAACACGGCCCGCTGGCACTGGTCGATGCTGACATGCCGGTAGTGGCGGTGGCGCCGAATGACGAGCTGCTCGAGAAGCTCAAGTCGAACCTGCAGGAAGTGCGCGCGCGTGGCGGCGAGCTTTACGTGTTCGCTGACGAGAACATCAGCCTTGAAGAGAGCGAAGGCGTGCGCGTGCTGCGCATGCCGCATGTCAGCGAAGTGCTGGCGCCGATTCTCTACACCCTGCCGCTGCAGCTGCTGTCCTATCACGTCGCCGTGCTCAAGGGCACCGATGTCGATCAGCCGCGCAACCTGGCCAAGAGTGTCACGGTCGAGTAATTTGCGACGCAATGCTGCTGCGTCATGTCTGACGCAGCAGCAGATGAGCCCAGTCTCATTGTGCCAACGGCAGCCTCAGGGCTGCCGTTTTTGGTATCCTGTGCGCCTGCCTTCTTATCCCCTTCCGTCCGCTGCGCGTTCATCGCCCGGCGCACGCACGTGACCTGCCATGACTGATCGCGACGCATCGCTTACCCGCCTCAACAAGTTCATCAGCGAAACGGGCTTCTGCTCGCGGCGCGAGGCGGATCGCTACATCGCCGAAGGACGAGTGACCATCAATGGTGTCGTGCCCGAAATGGGCACCAAGGTCGCGCCGGGCGATGAGGTGCTGGTCAATGGCAAGCCATTGAAAGCCAAGCAGGAAGCGGTCTACCTGGCCTTCAACAAGCCGGTGGGCATCACCTGTACCACCGAGCGCCATGTCGACGGCAACATCATCGATTACATCGGTCATCCCAAGCGCATCTTCCCGATCGGTCGCCTCGACAAGCCCTCCGATGGCCTGATCTTCCTGACCAGTGACGGCGATATCGTCAACAAGATCCTGCGTGCCGGCAATGCCCACGAGAAGGAATACGTGGTGCGGGTCGACAAGCCGATCAACGGCGACTTCCTCAAGCGCATGGCCGCTGGCGTGCCGATTCTGGACACCATCACCCAGCCGTGTCGCATCGAGCAGATCTCGACCTATGTGTTCCGCATCATTTTGACCCAGGGCCTCAACCGTCAGATCCGTCGCATGTGTGAGGCGCTGGGCTATGAGGTCTTCAAGCTCAAGCGGGTGCGCATCATGAATGTCAGCCTGGACGGGCTGGGAGTCGGCGAATGGCGGTATCTCACCCAGCGCGAGATGGCGGATATCCAGCAGATGATCGAGGGCTCCAGCGGCACTGAGGAAGCCTCGCGCCTGGCGGCGGCACCGCCTCCTTCCCAGCATGCGACGGCCGCGCGCCATCAGCGCGCCGCCCAGGATACGGACGCTGGGCGGCGTAGCGGGACTCGGCGTCAGGAAGGCGGCAAGAGCGGATCCGGCCAGCGCGACACACGCCAGCGCAGTTCAGATCAGCGCAGCCCTGATAAACGCGAGACACGTCAGCGCGGTGCTGATCAACGCCATCCGGGCCAGCGTTCAGGCGCTCCTCAGGCAGGAGCCAAGCAAGAGGGTGCAGGGCGTCGCGAGCGTTCTGACGAGCGCACCACGGGGCGTGGCAATCAGGAAGGCAGAAGCGACGGCAGGAATTCCAGCAGGAATGCCACCAAGAGTGCGGGCGGCGCCGGCAAGCTCGCCAGCGGACTCAAGCCGCGCACGCGTGGCAATGCCAGTGATGGCCGCAATGAGCGTGGCGCGGGCAACAGTAAGGGCTCTGTAAACAAGGGCGGCGGCAGCAAGAGTTACGGCAACACGAGCTCGGGGAAAAACAGCCCGGCTGGCAAGGGCGCCTCGTACAAGGGTGGCGGTTCCTCCAACGGGGGACGCGGTCGCCGCTAGTGAGCCGTCTGCACCTGCTTGTCATGCGCCGGTGAGGCAGGCTGTGCGGTATGAGGCGTGCGGCGATGGTAGCGGCCCAGCACGAAGGACAGTGTCGCGAATGCCAGCGCCGAGCAGATGACCTGTGGCCAGGGGTAGACCAGCGCGGCGATCGCGATCAGCAGCAGGTCGAAGGCGAAGGTGGTGCGACCGGCATGGATGCCGAAGCGTCGCTCCAGATGCAGCGCCAGAATGTTCAGGCCGCCCAGCGAGGCGTTCTCGCGAAACAGCAGCGTGATGCCCAGGCCGATCAACAGGCCTGCGGCAATCGCTGCGACCGGCAGGCTGACGGCGCCCAGCGGCAAGCTGACCGCCAGCACATCGGACAGCACGGAGAGCAGGCTGACGCAGCCCAGCGTGCGCAGAGTGAAATTCAGCCCCAGCTGTTTCCAGGCCAGGCCGTAGAAAGGCAGGTTGATCAGGAAGAACAGGCTGCCGAAGCTCAGTGCTGTCAGGTCGGCACCCAGCAACGACATGCCGGCAGTGCCACTGACCAGCAGGCCACCGGCCTGCAGCAGGCGTACGCCGAGCGCCACCAGCAGGCAGCCCTCGATGAGCGTGATCAGGCTGCGCAGGGTGATGGCATTTGCCGCGCGAGAGCGGCTGCCGCTGGCGCGCAGAATGAGTCGTTGGAAAGCAGTCATGACAGGCTCCGGGGTATGGGCAGTCAACAAGAGTGTCTTCCGGCGCGGCTTGTGGCTGGCAGGAAGCGGAGTCAGGGCGGTGGGTGGACCGCCTGCTGACGTGTCATGCAGGATGCGGACCATAGCACGCCGTGATGACAGTTTTTATTGTGCTTACGTCGCTCTGGCAGACGATATTCTTCGGCTTGTTGGCTCTTTGACCCTTATATTCCTCTAGTTCTGGCCTCTTCATGCACCATTTTCATGCAGCCTCCGCACCGTCGGATGCCTCGCACTCGGCGGGGCATCTTCATCTCGGCCTCGCGATGTGGGCCAATGATGACTGGCGCGGCAGCCTGCTGCCGGGCAGCGGCCCGCGGGAACATCTGGCGGATTACGCCCGGGTCTTCGATAGCGTCGAGGGCAATACCAGTTTCTATGCCCAACCCACGCCTGCTGCCATCGCCAGCTGGGCACGTCAGGCGCCGGCCAATTTTCGCTTCTGCTTCAAGTTGCCGGGCCGACTGACTCATGAATTGCGCCTGCAGGGCATCGAGCACGAGCTGGCGGAATTTCTCGATTGCCTGGCGCCGATAAAGGACCGCCTCGGTCCGATCATGATTCAGCTGCCGCGTGACCTCGGGGCGGAAGTCCTGCCACGCCTCGAGCAATTCCTGCAGTCGGTGAAGGGAGCAGGGCTTGCCTGGTCGGTGGAGCCCCGCGACCCGGTATTCTTCGCCAAGGGCGAGGCGGAACGACAGTTGAATCGCTTGTTGATAACTCACGCAGTCGATCGCGTGATGCTGGATGTGCGTCCACTCTTCAGTGGCCCCACCACCTCGCATCCGGGCCTTGCGGTGGCGCGCTCGGAAAAGCCTCACCGCCCATTGCATGTGTTCTCCAGCGGACAACATCCCGTGGTGCGCTTCATCGGTCATTACGATGAAGCCACCAACCGGGCACTGTTCGCTCCCTGGGTAGAGCGACTTTTCTTGTGGATAAGTCAGGGGAAAAGCCCGTTCCTCTTCGTGCATACACCGGACAACAAGGCAGCACCCGCGCTGGCACGCCTGTTGGCCAACCAGGTGCTGGCGAAACTGGACCGCCCCTTGATCGGGGCCTTTCCGGGAGAGGGGCAGGGCAGCCTGTTCTGACGCTCCACCTGGCCGTGAGGTTTCTCCTGTGAGGCCATGGTCTGATGGTGGCTTGCTGGCAGATGGCCCCTCAATCGAGTAGCTTTAGCCACATGTTGCCGTTACCGCGGCGATATTTACCGGAGATGGGCAGTCTGCCCGTTCCGGCGTGCCTATCGGCACTTGCCCGTCATTCCCCACGACCTACCCGGTCAGCGTGAATGCCGGGAGCACCACAGCAGTGATCCTGCGACGCCATCGTGTTGGCCACGGATGATCCGTCCGCATTGGCAGCATGATGCAACAAGCACAACAAGGTGCCCGAAGTCGCTACCAGCGACTGGCACCCTCGCGACGAATCAGGGATTCACATGTCATCCAAACCGCATTCCCACGCACAGTGGTCTTCTCGCCTGGCCTTTACCCTGGCTGCCGTCGGTTCATCCGTCGGTCTGGGCAATATCTGGAAATTCCCCTACATGACAGGTGAGAGCGGCGGCGGTGCCTTCGTCCTCGTCTATCTGATCTGCATCCTGCTGATCGGTCTGCCGATCCTGATGTCGGAATGGCTGCTGGGCCGTCTGGGGCAGAAGAACCCCATCTCGACCATGAGCCACATCAGTGCCCGGCTCAAACGCAGTCCCGCCTGGGTCTTGATCGGGGTGGCCGGCGTGCTCGGCGCCTACCTGATCCTGTCCTTCTACAGTGTCATCGGCGGCTGGGCGCTGGCCTTCATCGCCGACGCGGCCAGCGGCAGTTTCGAAACCCTGACCTCTGACACGGCCGGTAGCCTGTTCGGCGGTCTGCTGGGGGACCCGACCACACTGCTGGCCTGGCACAGTGCCTTCATGCTGATGGTGATCCTGGTCGTGGCTGGCGGGGTCGCCGGCGGCTTGGAGCGTGCCGCCAAGATCCTGATGCCGCTGCTGGCGGTGATGTTGATCGTGCTGGTCGGCTACGCCGCCACCACCGATGGCTTCGCTGATGCGGCCGCCTGGCTGCTGACGCCGGACTTCTCCAAGCTCGACAAGGATGGCGTGCTGGCGGCCATGGGGCATGCCTTCTTCACCCTGTCACTGGGCATGGGCATCATGATGGCCTACGGCTCCTACCTGTCCGATGACGTCAACATCGGGCGTACCGCGCTGGTCGTGGTGGTGCTGGATACCGTCATCGCCCTGCTGGCCGGTCTGGCCATCTTCCCGGTGGTGTTCTCCAACGGCCTCGACGCCGCTGCGGGCCCGGGCCTGATCTTCCAGACCCTGCCGCTGGCCTTCGGCCACATGCCGGGCGGTGAAGTCTTTGGCGTGGTGTTCTTCGTGCTGCTGGTATTCGCGGCCTGGACCTCAGGCATCTCGCTGCTGGAGCCCATCGTCGAATGGCTGGAAGAGAAGACGCCGATGTCTCGCGTCGGCTCGGCCTGGGTCGCGGGTATCGCCACCTGGCTGCTGGGCATCGCCACCATCCTGTCCTTCAACCTGTGGAGTGACGTGGCGCCGCTGGGCATGTTCGCCAAGTTCGAAGGCATGACCATCTTCGACCTGCTCGACTACGCGACCAGCAAGCTGATGCTGCCGCTGACCGGTCTGGCGACCATCGTCTTCGTCGGCTGGTTCATGGGTCGTGACGAGGTGCGCAGCCAGCTCAACATGAGCGACTCGGCCTTCTCGCTGTGGAGCTTCGTGGCGCGCTATATCGCCCCGATCGGTGTGGTCGTGGTGTTCGCGTCCAGCCTGTAGGTCTCGAGAGATCTCGAGAGATCTCGTGAAACACTTGCCATGACATGTCTCAGGCCTGTCATGGCAGGCAATGCGAAAGGCCCGCCATCCGGCGGGCCTTTCCTGTTTCTGAGCCTGGAGAATCTCAACCCGGTCGCGCGCTTGCCTGGCAGGCGTCATGGCTGGGTAGCGCTGCGCTGCGTGGCCGTTGTCTGTCATTCGTTTGACGTAGAAGATTCATCCTTTCCGAGAGGAAAAGTCGCCATCAGGCGTGAGCCTGGTTTCAGGTATTGAGAGGCGCATGGCGGCGGATACGCACTGAAATGGTGCATCAAGGATGATGGCGGCACGCGATAGAGGAGAAATGTGACAAACAAAAGAAGAGCGGTGGGGCGGAAAATGAGGTGAGAAAAAACGAATATTTCGGGATTGATGAGCAGGGCATCGGGCATGACAGCGCAGAAGGCGTTTCTGTCAGGGGTGATGATGCTGAAATTGCGCGAGAGGGGAGTACGACCATGCTCGAAAGAGATGGTGGAGGGTGTCGCATGGAGCCCGAACCCTGGCGGATCAGAGCGTGAAAACATCACTGATCGGCGGGGAGCGTATCGCCTCCCCGCCTGGAATCAGTGGGTGTCGATATCGCTTTCAGTATCCATTTCCAGCACTTCGATGTCGCTTAAATCCTCGCTTAGGCGCTTGATTTCGTTGTGCAATTCTATTCCACGCCGGGCGCGGAGATGGCGGACTGCGCTTTGTTTCTTGCGGGCCTGATGTTCGTCGGCACCGAGAGTCATGAAAATATCGAGAAGCTCTTTCTTGAGCGTATCTACCTGCTCTGAATTACGCATGATTCGACCTCCATGGCATCCAAAGGATGTGGGCTTTCACTGGCGCCACACCGTTTTACTATAGCTCACTTGACAAAATTGTGACTATAGCCTGCCTGTGCAGGCGACACCCCTGGGGGGATGACGTAAGCTCAGGCATGCCCATGAAGTCTGCAAGGAGTGTGCCGTGAGCCATGCCATCTTCGACGACCTGAGGAGCCGGATGGAGAATTTCCGCCGCTCTGAACAAAAGGTCGCACGCTATGTCCTTCGCCATCCGGAGGAAGTGATTCACATGCGGATCGTCGATCTGGCCAGCGAGTCATCGGTCAGTGAGCCGACGGTCGTGCGTTTCTGTCGGGCAATGGGCTTCGCCGGCTTCCAGGATTTCAAGCTGCAGCTGGCGCAACGCCTCGCCACCGGTACCCAGTTCGCCCAGTTCTCAATGAATGACTCCGACAGCGTGGCCGAGTTCTCGCACTCGCTGTTCGATTCCACCATCGGCACCCTGCTGTCGGTGCGTGACCGCCTGGACGCCGAAGCCGTCGCGCGCGCCATCCACTCGCTGGCCTCCGCCAGCCGGGTCGAGTTCTACGGCTATGGTGCCTCGGGCGCCGTGGCTCACGATGCCCAGCACAAGTTCTTCCGCCTGCAGATCTCCACCGCCGCCTACACCGACCCGCACATGCAGAACATGTCAGCGGTGACGCTGGGGCCGCGCGACGTGGTGGTGGCCATCTCCCAGACCGGCCGCACCAAGGCGCTGATCGCCAGCGTGCGTCTGGCGCGGGACGCCGGCGCGACCGTCATCGGGCTGTGCCCGAGTGGTTCGCCACTGGCGGATGAAGTCACGCTGCCGCTGCACATCGATGTGCACGAAGACACCGAGATCTACACTCCGATGAGCTCGCGTATCGCGCACCTGGTGATCGTCGATACGCTGGCGGTCGGTGTCGCCAAGGCGCGTGGACCCAAGCTCAAGGAGCAGCTGGAGGCGGTCAAGAAGAGCCTCGCCACCCTGCGCATCGACGACCACGACTTCGATACCCACTGAGCACCGCCCGGGCGTCATCTATCTTGAAGGCAAGTGCAAGGCACGTATGTGCAAGGAAGGCCGGCGCGGGGAAGAGCAGGGCAGGCCGCTGTGATAAGGTGGATGCCTGAACAGGGGCAGCGAATCTCACGCTGCTCCGCTCCTCGACTCCTCTGCCCTGTGGTGAGCCCTGCATGTCCGAATCGCCCCTCCTCGATCACCTCAACACGCATCAGCGTGAGGCCGTGTCCGCGCCGCCGGGCAACATGCTGGTACTGGCGGGGGCCGGTTCCGGCAAGACCCGCGTGCTGGTTCACCGCATCGCCTGGTTGATGGACCAATACCAGTTCTCGCCCTACGCCATCCTGTCGGTGACCTTCACCAACAAGGCCTCGCGGGAGATGCGCACGCGTCTCGAGGCGCTCAATGGCAGCAGCCTGCGCCACATGTGGGTCGGCACCTTCCACTCCATCAGTCATCGTCTGCTGCGCACCCACTGGCAGGAGGCGCGCCTGCCCGAGCACTTCCAGATCATCGACAGCGATGACCAGCTGCGCATGGTCAAGCGGCTGCTCAAGGAGCACAACGTCGATGACGAGCGCTGGCCGCCCAAGCAGGTCCAGTACTTCATCGCCGGCTGCAAGGAGGAAGGTCTGCGCGCCCATCAGGTGCAGACCCATGGCGATGCCTACATGGGCAAGATGGTCGAGATGTATGAGCTCTATCAGCTCGCCTGTGAACGCGGCGGGCTGGTCGATTTCGGTGAGCTGCTGCTGCGCTCGCTGGAGCTGCTGCGCGATACGCCGCACCTGCTGGCGCATTACCGCGAGCGCTTCGCCCACCTGCTGGTCGACGAGTTCCAGGATACCAACACCCTGCAGTACGCCTGGCTGAAGCTGCTGGCCGGTGATCGCGAGTGCATGACCGTGGTCGGCGATGATGACCAGTCCATCTACGGCTGGCGTGGCGCGCGGGTCGAGAACATCCAGCGCTTTACCGAGGAGTTCGCCAACACCCGCGTGGTGCGTCTGGAGCAGAACTACCGCTCCTCCAGCGCCATTCTGGAGGCCGCCAACGCCCTGATCAGCCACAACGGCGGGCGCATGGGCAAGGAGCTGTGGACCGACAGCGGTCGCGGCGAGCGCATTCGTGTCTATGCCGGCTTCAATGACATCGATGAGTCGCGCTACATCGCCGATACCATCCGTGAGCTGGTCAATGAGCATGGCTACAGCCGCGACGAGATCGCGATCCTGTATCGCTCCAACGCCCAGTCACGCGTGCTGGAGGAGACGCTGATCCGCCAGGGCATGCCGTATCGCATCTATGGCGGCCAGCGCTTCTACGAGCGTCTCGAGATCAAGAACGCGCTCGCCTACCTGCGTCTGATGAACAACCGCGAGGACGATGCCGCCCTGGAGCGCGTGATCAACGTGCCGGCGCGTGGCATCGGCATGCGCACCGTCGAGCAGCTGCGCGAGCGCGCACGCTACGGCAACCTGACCATGTGGCAGGCAATGAGCGATGCAGTCTCCGATGGCGCCCTCAAGGGACGCGCCGCCACCGCCGTGCGAGCCTTCGCCGACATCATCGATGGCCTCGACAACGACACCGCCGGCATGGCGCTGCATGAGCTGGTCGAGCACGTCATCCACGTCTCCGGCCTGCGTGAGCATCACGCCGCCGAGAAGGGCGAGAAGGGCCAGGCGCGCCTCGAGAACCTCTCGGAGCTGGTCAACGCCTGCCGCGCCTTCAGTCAGGGCGAGCGCATGGACCCGGAAGCTCCCAGCGAAGGGGCCGAGGCGCTGGAGCCCTTCCTCGCCGAAGCCGCGCTGGATGCCGGCGATCACGAAGCCGCCGAAGGCGAGGAATGCGTGCAGATGATGACGCTGCACTCCGCCAAGGGGCTCGAATTCCCGGTGGTATTCGTCGCCGGGGTCGAGGAGGGGCTGTTCCCGCACAAGATGTCGCTGGAAGAGCCGGGTCGTCTCGAGGAAGAGCGTCGCCTGTGCTACGTCGGTGTCACCCGCGCCATGCAGCGCCTCTACCTGACCTACGCCGAGCTGCGTCGCATGCACGGCAAGGAGACCTTCCAGCGGCCGTCGCGCTTCCTGCGTGAGCTGCCGGAAGAGTTGATGGAGGAGGTGCGTCTGCGTGGCCAGGTCTCGCGTCCGGTCTCCACCCAGCGCGCCACGCCGAATCGTCGTCCTTCCGGCCCGCGTCAGGAGAGTGTCGAGGCCAATGGCGACATGCCGGCACTCTCGCTCGGCAGCCTGGTGCGGCATCCGCTGTTCGGGGAAGGCGTGGTCATCAATGCCGAAGGTCAGGGCGAGCGCGCGCGCGTGCAGATCAGCTTCGAGGGCGAGGGCGACAAGTGGCTGGTGCTGGGCTTTGCCAAGCTGGAAGTGCTGAGCTGATCCTGCATTGATGGCAGACGCAGCCATGAGGCGCTGACAGCGGGCGCTGGCAAGAAGTGAAAAGCGGCACAGGGGGGCGCGGTATTCGTGCGCCATTACGGCCTTGGTGCAGTTGTGGGCCATCCATGGGTCGCGGCATAGTGGCAGACAATCTGCTGTCTTGATGCCGCGTCATGCATTGCCCACAACTCGAACAAGGAAAGTCCCATGCAACGCCGCCGTTTTCTCTCTGCTCTGGGGGCCGGTGCTGCCGGTCTCGCCGCCGCGCCTTTCGTGTCCACCGCCAATGCCGCCGAGGGCGAGACCATCCACTGGAAGATGGTCACCTCCTGGCCGAAGAACTTCCCGGCACTGGGCACCGGTGCCAATGAATTCGCCAGCCTGATCGGTCAGCTCTCCGGCGGCCGCCTGCAGGTCAAGGTCTATGGTGCCGGCGAGATGGTACCGGCGCTGGAAGTCTTCGATGCCGTGTCCTCCGGTACCGCCCAGATGGGCCACTCGGCCTCCTACTACTGGAAAGGCAAGGTGCCCGCGGCCCAGTTCTTCACCGCCGTGCCCTTCGGCATGAACACCACCGAGACCAACGCCTGGCTGTATCACGGCGATGGCATGAAGCTGTGGGACGAGATCTACTCGCGCCACAACCTCAAGCCGCTGGCGGTGGGCAACACCGGCACCCAGATGGCCGGCTGGTTCAACAAGGAAGTGAACAGTCTCGAGGACATGAAGGGTCTGAAGATTCGCCTGCCGGGGCTGGCAGGCGAAGTGATGAATCGCATCGGCGCCAGCGCGGTCAATCTGCCGGGCAGCGAGATCTTCACCGCGATGGAAACCGGCGTGATCGATGCCACCGACTGGGTCGGCCCCTACAATGATCTGGCCTTCGGCCTGCATCAGGTGGCCAAGTATTACTACTCGCCGGCCTGGAACGAGCCTTCCGCCATCCTCGAAGGCACCGTTAATCTCGAGGCTTGGCAGGCACTGCCGGAAGACCTGCAGCAGGTGGTGATCCAGGCGGCCAGAATCGCCAATCACGCCATGGTGGATGAATTCGCGCTGCGCAACGCCACTGCGCTGACCTCGCTGGTCGAGGAGCACGGTGTTGAGCTGCGTGAATTCCCTCAGGATGTCTATGCGGCGCTGTTCGATGCCTCCAACGAGGTGCTGGACGAGTTCATCGCCATGGACGAGGACGCCAGGCGCGTCTATGAGTCCTACCGCGCCTTCCAGCAGCAGGTCGCGCCCTGGTCGCGCATCGGTGAGCAGGCCTATCTGGATGCGCGTGGTCGGGTGCTGGGCGAAGCCTGAGCGAGTCTCTTTCCGACTGTCTGCCTGACTGTCTGAGCGCGTGACTGATTGTTGACGAAAAAGCCGCCCCTGAGGGCTAATGCCAGTCAGTTAAGCCTATTCTCCATAAGCTGATCATGAGACCTTCCTGTGCTAGGTACACTTATTATGGGAAGGTCTCATGCATTTCAGCGACGCCATTGATGCCATTGCCAAGGCGGCACCCGAGGATTTCTCCAGTCTATCTGAGGTGCTCTCTCCCGAACTCATCGACAGCTGTCT
>NZ_JADPPY010000027.1:0-46608 GCF_018340035.1 Cobetia sp. MC34 | reverse complement strand
CAGGCTGTGCTCCAACGCCACTCCGGCAACGGAGGCACCGGGTTGCTGACACGCTTCGACGATCCTGGCCTTGAAGGCGGCAGTGAAGCGGCGACGCTTGCGAGGAACTTCCAACACGCTTGATTCCGTCATGATAAGTGTCCACTTATTGATAGGTGGACATCTAACGTGACGGAATTCAGGACTCTGCGGTAGATGGGATCACCGGTCGCTTACAGTTAGCGTCCTAAAATGGTTGAAATATTGATGTTCACTTCATTCCCTGGATTCATCGCTTACTAGTTGATCGACGTCAGCGCCTGTCAACGTAGCCGTATTTCAAGGTGTCTACAGGTCCTTATGGCTGGCATCTCCACTTCGGTCTGCTCGAGGCAAGTGCTGAGGCACGAGCGAATGCTATCTACAAATTCAGCCTCAAATGGATTTGGAACTCAAACGACCGATGCAAAATTGTGCTCGTTTGAGTTCCAAAAGTATCAACTAATTTCAGGATTGGATGATCATCTAGTATTACGCGTTACTTGCTGACCATCTCACCGCGTTTAGAAGTCGCTGTGGCTGCTTCACTGCCATGTTGCTTCACCAGCTGCGCCATGGCCTGGTCTTCCGAGCTGATTTCGGCATCCTCGCCGTCGGTATTTGACATCTTGTGCATCAGGCGCTCCGTGAGACGCCACAGGGTGGCGGCTTCACTGATCATCATCACCGGAATGCTGATCCCCAGACGCACCTCGACTGCCGTCATCAGCTCCACCCCCATCAGTGAATCGAAGCCCATATCATAGACGCTCTTATTGACGTCAATGGCCGTGTCATCGATCAGTAGAATCTTGCTCAGCTCGCCTTTGAGTATCTCAACGATGGCCGTCTGAAGCGCCTCACCTGTAAGCCCTGCCAGTATCGCGGCGATATCATCTTGCTGTGCCTGACTGGAGTCATCCTCACCGGCGCGACGCGCGATTTCCTCAAAGCGGGGTGTAGCGGCGGTTGGTAGGAAGCGTGCAAGCGCGCCCCAGTCCAGTTCTAGCACGCCCAGTGAGCGACCTGGCAGGCCGAGTGCTTGGGCCTGTTGATCCGCGCTGATCATCTTGCCGAGACAGGCCAGGGCATGGTCTGCCATCAGCGCATCGCCACCGAGGCGATTCTTGAGTGCTTCGCGCGTCTTCTCGTTGCGTGCCAGGAAGCCGGCATCCTCGATCGCGCCCCAGCGTGCGCAGGTGGCGGGCAGGCCACGTGCACGACGGTGGGCGGCAAGCCCCTCCAGCCAGTGGTTGGCCGCCACGTAGACGCTCTGTCCCGGGTTGCCGAACAGGGTGGTAGCCGAGGAGTAGAGCACGAAGAAGTCAAGCGCATGCTCGGCACTCAGGTGATCCAGCAGGCGTGCACCTTCCAGCTTCGGCGTCATCACACGCTGGATACCCTCGGCATCGAGATGGCGAATCAGTGCATCATCGATTACCGCGGCGGCATGAATGATGCCCTTGAGCGGTGCGATGCCATCGGCGTCAGCGGACTTGCCGAAGCGTGCGAACACCTTTGATAACGCGGCCTCATCGGCGACATCGCAGGCCAGCGCATGCACGTTCACGCCCTGGGCCTCGAGACGCGCGACACCTTGCTGTGCTTCTTCACTGGCCGCGCCGGAACGCCCGAGCAGGACCAGTTCACGCGCGCCCATCGCGGCCAGCCATTCGGCGCTGCGCAGGCCAAAGCCGCCCAGACCGCCGGTGACCAGATAGCTGCCCGCCGGGTCGAATGTCAGTGTCTTTCCCTTGGCCGCTTGCGCGTCGTGTTGATGGGACACTGCACTGGCTGTCTGTTCAGCGGCGTGTTCGGCAACGCGTTGAGTGACGACGACCTTGCCGATCTGGCGAGCCTGCTGCATGTAGCGGAAGGCCTCGACCACCTGGCTGGCATCGAAGGTGGTGTAGGGCAGCGGCGCCAGGGTGCCGTCCTCGAACAGTGCCATCATCTCGCGGAACAGACGCGTGGTCAGTCCCGGACATTCCTTCATCAGCTGATCGGAATCGATGCCGAAGTAGCTCAAGTTGTTGCGGAACGGGCGCAGCCCCATCGGGTTGTTCTCGTAGAAGTCGCGCTTGCCCAGCTCACAGAAGCGGCCAAACGGCTTGAGCACCCGCAGGTTCTGGGCGATGGCTTCACCGGCCAGCGAGTTGAGCACCACATCGACACCACGGGCATCCACGGATGGATCACGCTGCTGGCGTGCGGCGAGGTCGGCCAGGATATCCTCGGCGAAGCCATGGCTGCGCGAGTCATAGACGTTATCGATGCCCATCAGCGCGAGAAAGTCACGCTTGGCCGGCGAGCCAACGGTGGCGAACACCTCGGCGCCCAGCCATTCGGCGATCTGCAGTGCCGCGATACCCACGCCGCCGGCGGCGCCGTGAATCAGTACCTTCTCGCCTTCCTCCAGCCGCGCCAGATGCTTGAGGGCGTAGTAGACGGTAAAGAAGGTGGTCGGGATGGTCGCCGCCGCTTCCAGGCTGACGCCGTGAGGCACATGGGCCAGCGCCGTGTCGGCAATCACCAGTCGGTCGGAGAAGCTGGCCGGGCCGAAGCCGACCACGCGATCGCCGACCTTAAATTCAGCATTGGCGCCGGCCTGAGTGACGATGCCGGAGAACTCGAGCCCCAGGCTCGGGCCGGAGAAGCCGTGTTCGATGGCTTCATCCGACAGTAGGCCGAGGGTGTACATGACATCGCGGAAGTTGAGACCGGTCGCCTCGACCCGCACTTCGACTTCACCGGCTGCCACGGCGGGCAGAATCCGTGGCTGCCACTCCAGATTGCGCAATTGACCGGGCTGGCTGAAGCCGAGACTGACGCCGTGGCGCTGAGTGCCTGAGGCCTGCGGGCCTGAGATCTGCGAGAGGGAGCTTTCGCTACCAGCGGCCTGCTGAGGCGCCGCTACCTGACGCAGACGTGTCGCGAAGCGCGCACCAGTGGCATCCAGCACCACTTCCTGTTCGTGGTCCGGCGTTTCGAGATCCTGCACCAGCGCGTCCATCAAGGCCGGCGTGCAGGCGGCATCGTGCTCCAGCGTCGGCGTATCCAGCAGGCGAATGGCCAGCGACTGGCTCTCGTTGGCCAGACTGCGCGCAAAGCCCCAGCTGGCCGCATCCGCCGGTGGCGTCGCTGTGGGGGCGCCATCTGTCTGCCACAGCGTCGCCACGTCATGTGTCAGCACCCACAGGGTCGGGGTGAGACGGCTGTCGTCCTGCTCCAGGGCGCTGTCAAAGGCCTGGGCGACCTGTGTCAGTAGCTGTTGGCGTGCGCACTGGAGGGCGTTGGTGCTGTCCGTATCAGTCTGCTCATCTGTCGTCGTAGCGCTTGGCAGCGCGATCAGGTGATCAACGTCGCCAAGCTGCTCGATCAGTGCGGAGACGTCCGCAGGCAGGCTGGCTGACAGGCGCTGATGGCTGACCTGATGACCACGCGCGGTCAATGAGTCGCTCAAGCGCGTCAGCAGTGCCTGATCCGCCGGTGCCTGCGGGCTATCCAGCAGCGCGATGGAGAGCGTGGCGGCTTGGCTTGCCACTGCTTCGCTTTCCAATGATTCACTCTCGACTGATTCACCTGCCTCCGACTGGTCTTCCGTAAGCGGTGTCTGAGCGGCAAGCGTCGCGGACAGCCACCAGGCGCCTGATGTTTCAGTATCCAAGTGATCGCTGGCAGGCGCTGGTGACTCGATGTCGAGGCCCAGCTGGGTCAAGAGACGCTGCCATTGCGCGATGCCCGGATGACTGCGCAGCTGCTCACCATCATCGAGGGCCAGGATCGGCTCGGCCCAGGCCGCCGGTTCACAGCCACACAGCAGCAGCTGCGCGCCGGGGGCCAGACGGGCGATCAGCGCTGTCAGCAGCTCGCGCGCCTGTGACGGTGCCTCGAAGTCCAGATGCACGATGGCGAGCTGAGTCTTGTGGGCGGTGGCGGTATCCTGGAAGGCCTCGCCCGCGATCACGTCGATCAGCGGCAAGTCATCCTGCAGGCGGTTGGCTTCACTGAGGGCACCGGCACTGGCGGCCACGAAGCGGTAATCCAGCGCTGCGAAGTGCCCGTTGCGTGCATCCGCCTCGCGCAGTGTCGCGAGACGCTGGCCCAGCCAGGGGCCGCCGGCCCCCAGTTCCAGCACAGCGAGGCGCTGGCCGGCCGGTAGGGCGGCAAGCGCGCTGCTGATGCGTTGATCAAGCTGTGTGCTCAACCACTGCCAGCCGGCATTGCCGACCGCCGTCTTGAGCAGCGTCGGGATCAGCGGCTGGCGCAGATGTTCCAGTGCGGCACTGGCATCCGTCGAGAGCAGCGCCTCGCGGTCTGCTACCGCTTCATCAGCGGCACCCTCCAACTGAGTCCCTTCTAACTGAGCGCCGTCCAACGGGGTGCCGCCCAACGGCATGCCGCGGTTGAGCCACTCATCCAGATGCAGGTACAGGCGACCGGCGGCATGCGTCAGCGGGAACTGGCCCGGATAGTCACGTACCAGCAGTTGCCAGATGTCATTGGCGGCGGGCAGATCCAGCGAGTTGATCTGCCAGTCGCCGCTATCGAGTGCTTCCGTGAGGCCTTGTGACTCGGCCCAGTCGAGCAGTGCACGACTGAACAGCGGACAACGGCGCTGCCAGCGCGACAGCGCCTCGTGATCCAGGTGGGCCAGCTCCGGGTCGCCCGGCGCGGCGTGACGCATCAGGGTCTCGTGGACGCTGGCGAGCATCAGGCTGTCGAGCAGCGGCTCCAGCTCATCGCGGAAGCATTGGCTGTCAGCCAGCAGCGTCTGTGCGCTGGCGGCCGCGTCGCTCTCAGCAATGTTCTCACCAACATTCGCCTCACCATCCTCACCGCCATCGGTAGCCTCTGACGCCTGCATGGCGTCATTCACCAGGCCTGTGAGATCCAATACCGGGGCGGTCGGCTGAGTGAGCGGGTGCGGGGCGGCAGTCAGTTCGATATCCAGGTAATCCAGATGCGCCGTGCCATCACGTCCCAGGCGTACGGCGCGGAAGCGGGCCTCTTCGGCAACGGCCACGGCGCGGCCTTCGGCATCGAACAGCTCGAAGTCGGCACACAGGGAGTGCGGGCCTCGCGAGCGCAGCACGACACGTGCGGTCACGATCTGCGAGGCGCGTACCTGCTCACGTACCTGCAGGCGTCCGACGCGCACCGGCACGAAGGCCATGCCATTGCTGGCCGCTATCTGGCCCTTGAGCACGCCCAGCAGCGGAATGAACAGCTGGAAGGCGCTGTCGAGCACGCCGGGGTGCAGGTGGAAGTCGGCGTCCTGGCTGGCCATTTCCTCGGTCAACGAGAAACGGGCCAGTACCTGCGGACGCGCAGTGCCCGGAGCATGATGGTCGGCACCCGCGTCGACCCAGATCTGCTCGGCGGCGCGGAAATGCGGACCGTAATGCAGGCCGAGTTGCGCGGCAGCTGCCACGTGCTCATCGCGGCCGAAATCGGCGGCGCGAGTGGGCATGACCGGGGCGGCTCGCTCCAGCAGGCGTCCACGCGTGGCGGTGAAGGCGCGCGCCACGGCGTGCAGATTCCACTTGTCGGCATCTTCCGCGCGTGTCTCACGACTTTCCAGACGCATGGCGCCATTGGCGCTGTCCAGCGACAGGCGGGTCAGGCGCAGCGTGCTGTCATCGAGCAGCAGCGGGGCGCGAATCTCGAAGTCTTCCAGATCCAGCACGTCGGGCAGGCTGCCCGCATCGGCGCTGGCGGCCTGCCATTCGTGGGCGGCGGCCAGGCATTGCTCCAGATAGCCGGCCCCCGGGAAGACGGCGCTTTCGCCGACCTGGTGATCGGCCAGCCACGCGACCTTCTGGGTGTCGAGCTGAGCTTCCCAGGTCAGGCGTTGCTGGGCGAGACGATAGCCGAGCAGCGGATGTACGTAATGACGATCCAACAGACGCTGGCTTTCGCTGGTGGTCTGGAGCCAGCACGGGATGCGTTGCCACGGGTAGCTTGGCAGCTCGACGAACTGGCCGGCGACCGGGAACAGGCCGGTGATGTCGACGGCGCCGGAGAGCAGTACGCGACCACGCAGGTGCTCCAGGGCATCTACTCCGGCATGGCGGCGGTCGAGACTGGCGAGCACCTGGCCGGCGGGCGCCTCTTCACTGCGCGCCTTGAGGATGTCGTTCAGGTAGCTGCGCAGGATCGGGTGCGCGCCGATCTCGATCAGCAGGCGATGGCGGCCGAGGACAGCGTTCTCTTCCGCCTCGGAGTGCCAGTTGACCAGTGAGGTAACGGCGGCCTCGAACATGACCGGCTGACGGATGTTCTCCCACCAGTAGCGTGCATCCAGCTGCTCGCCGGCAATGACGCTGCCGGTGACGGTGGAGATGAACGGGATATGGGTGGCGCGGGGCGTCAGGCCGTCGAGGGATTCGAGCAGGCCGGGCTTGATCGGGTCCATCGCCGGGCTATGGAAGGCGTAATCCAGCCCCAGCACCCGCGCGAAGGTGCCCTGGGCGGAGAGCTCCTTGCTCAGCGCTTCCAGCAGCTCACGCTCGCCGGCCAGGGTGGTGCCGCGCGGGCCATTGATGCCGGCCAGCGACAGCGACGCCCATTGCGGCTGCTCCAGCCACTCGCGCATCTCGCACTCGCCGAGACCGACGGCCATCATCGCGCCGGTGCCACGGGTGCGCCCCTGGTGGTAGCTGCGCTGGAAGATGACGCGGGTGGCCTGCTCGAGCGTCAGTGCGCCACTCGCCCAGGCGGCAGCGACTTCGCCGACACTGTGACCGGTGACGGCAGCAGGACGGATGCCACGCTCGATCAGCCACTCGGTGACCGCGACCTGCAGTGCGAACAGCGTCGGCTGGGCGATCTCGGTAGCGTCCAGCCGATTCTCGCCTTTCTCGCTCAGGCTGCCGTCCAGCTCCTTGAGCAACTCGAAGCCATTGAAGTCACGGAAGGCGGTGTCGAGGCGCTCCAGGCAGGCGCGCACGCTGGCGGATTCTGCCAGCAGGGCACGGCCCATGCCGGCCCACTGGCAGCCATTGCCGGAATACACGAACACCGGGCCGCGCTCTTGCTGCACGCTGCTGAGGGCGTTTGCGCCCTGGCGCGGCGATGCGCCATTGTCACTGGCGCTGGGCAATGCCGGCAGACGGTCTGCCAGTGTGATGCGCGGATGGTCACCGAGATCCCCTTCGCTGCCGAGGGTGTCGAGGTCCTCGAGCAGGGTGGTGAAGGTATCCGCGCTGAGCAGGGCGCCATGCACATGGTGCTCACGTCGGGCGGCCAGCTGCCAGGCGAGATCGTAGAGGCTTGGCGCCATGTCGTGGGCGGCGAGCTCACGCAGGTGCTCTGCCAGCTCCAGCGCGGATTGCTTGAGCGCTTGTGGGGAACGGGCACTCAGGCGCAGCGGCGGCGTCTGTTCACCTCCACTGCTCGGTTGCGCTACCGACTGCTCGGGGGCACTTTCCAGCAGCACATGGGCATTGGCGCCACCGAAGCCGAAGGAGTTGACGCCGACGACCAGGCGCCCGTCCGCCTTGAGCTTGCGCGGCTGGGTGACGATATCCAGATTCCACTCGTCGGTACGAATCTTCGGATTCAGGCGATGGATCTTGATCGTCGCGGGCACTTCACGGTGCGCGATCACGCCGAGTGCCTTGGCCAGGCCTGCCACGCCAGAGGCGGTTTCCAGGTGACCCATGTTGCTCTTGATCGAGCCGATCGGCAGCGGGCTGGAGCGCTTCTGGCCGATGGCGGCGCCGATGGCGCGGGTTTCCAGCGGGTCACCGACCGCGGTGCCGGTACCGTGGGCCTCGAGGTAGTCGATCTCGTCCGGGCTGATGCTGGCCTGCTCGCAGGCCTGTTCCATCAACTGGATCTGCGCCGCCGGGTTGGGCACGGTCAGGCCGGACTTGTAGCCGTCGGTATTGACCACGGAAGACGCCACCACGGCGAGAATGCGATCGCCATCGGCGATGGCCTGGGCGAGATCCTTGAGCAGGAAGACACCGCCGCCTTCGGAGCGCGCATAGCCGTCGCCGGCTTCATCGAATACCTGACAGCGGCCGGTCTTCGACAGCATCGTGGCCTTGGAGAAGATCAGGAAGCCGTAGGGATGCAGGTGGAGACTGATGCCGCCGGTCAGCGCCATGTCGGTCTCGCCGCTTCTGATCGACTGGCAGGCCTGGTGGAAGGCGACCATCGAAGAAGAGCAGGCGGTATCCAGTGACAGGCTCGGGCCGTGCAGATCGAAGGCATACGACAGGCGGTTGGAGGCCACGCTGGAGGTATTGCCGGTCGCGGTATTCGGGCCGATGGCGCTCAGGTCATCCGCCATGCGATAGGAATAATCCAGACTCGCGATGCCCATGAAGACGCCACAGCGTGAGCCGCGCATCTTCTCGGCGGGGATGCCGGCGTGCTCGATGGCTTCCCAGCTCATCTCCAGCAGCATGCGTTGCTGGGGGTCCATGCTGGCGGCTTCGCGCGGGCTGATGCCGAAGAAGGCGGGGTCAAAGCCCGTGATGTCGCCCAGTGAACCTGCGGCGAAGCTATAGCTCATGCCCGGGGCCTTCTCGTCCGGGTGCGAGAGAGATTCCTTGCTCCAGCGGTCGTCGGCGACTTCGGTCACCATGTCCTTGCCGGCCAGGAGGTCGTCCCACAGGGTGGCCTGAGTGGTGCCGGGGAAACGGCTGGCTGCGCCGATGATGGCAACGCGTCGGGTCATGACAAGCTCCTGAACTTCTGAGTCACGGCACTGTGGCGAGCATGCTTCGCGGTCGCCTGCAGCAGCGCACTTCCTAATGTATCGATATTGATGACGCGCGGGTCGCCCTTGCGGCATTGCTCGTCAGTCTTGAAGGGCCCTTCACAATCGAGAGCCCACTCCATCAGCTCCGGGTCCTTGTCGCGCACGGCCGCCATGGTCTGGCGGGCGGTGTCGTCGGACTCCGGCAGGGCGCTGGACCAGATGAAGCTGTCGGTCACGCCATTGGGCTCGCCCAGGGTCGCATAGACCTCGGGCATGATAGGCACATGGTCTCCATAGAAACACAGCAGCCCGCCGCGCGGCAGTCGCGCCAGCGCGGTGGTGAGCTGATCGATCATCGCGTCGGCATTCACCAGATGACGCAGATAGATGCCCAGTTCCTGACAGTTCTCCGGCAGGTCTCCGTCGTACCACTCCGGCAGACGTGCGCTGTCGAGGGTTTCCAGGTGCAGCGGGCCGTGATTCTCCATGGTGATCACCTGGATGAACAACGGCGTGTCGCCGGCTTCCAGCAGGCAGTCTTCCACCTTGGCCGCCACGGCGGCATCGCTGATGTACTGGCCACTCTTGTCGGCATCGCTGAAGTGGGCGATGTCGAGGAATTCATCGAAACCGAGCTGTTTCAGCACCTGATTGCGCAGGTAGAAGGTGCCGGGATAGGGATGGATGCACAGCGTGCGATAGCCCATTGCCTTGTAGCTGGCGGCCAGATTGGGCACGGCGCGACGTGCCAGCTGATGGTAGGGATTGAACTGGTGCACGCCGAGCTCCTCGGCGGTGAGGCCCGTCAGAAAGGCGGTCTCGGTGCGTACGGTATTGGCGCCCCACGCCGGCACGGCCAGGCGACCACACGGCAGGCCCTGGGCCAGGGCGGTGAAGTGGCAGCGGTCCAGGTTCGGCAGCAGGTCGTCACGTACCCGGGGATAGACGCGGCGGGCATCGAAGAAGGATTCGCTCTGCACACTGAGGACATGGGGCAGTGCCTTGGTGGCTTCCTCGTCATCGAGTTCGCGCAAGGTGGCGTCGAGTTCTTGCTGTGCCTCCTCCAACGGATTGCGCAGTGGCGTCAGCGGGCGACGCGCCAGCCGCGCATAGGCCAGCAGGTAGGCCACCATGCCTAGCTCGCTCAGGTCGAACTCGGGGACCAGCATCACCTTGTTGGCCAGACGGTTGCCCAGGGCGTAGGTCAAGACGCTCGCGCCGATCAGTACGCTGATCAACGGCACCAGCCATAGAGCGGCGTTGCCTGAGTAGACGGCGGAGAAGCCCAGCGCGGGCTCGAGCCAGAGCCCTAGACCGATTGCCAGCGCCCCTGCCGTGGTCGCGGCGATGGTCAGCCCGATGCCGAAGAAGGGGATGTACAGGCGCGGGTGCTTGATGGCGTCGGTGAAGTACTCGAAGTCCTGGCTGAGGAAGGGTTCGCGCAGCGACACGTACTTGGTGTGGCTGACCTGCAGCACCACCAGCCACAGCGCATTGACGACGATCAGCGAGAACCAGGGCCGCTGGGTGATCAAGGTGCACAGTGACCAGCTGGCGCACCAGTACCCGACATGTACCAGTCGGGCGCTGACGGGGCGACGCCAGAATGCGGCTGGTGGTGTCGTCATCTGTTTCAGCAGCAGATGCTCAAGCCCCAGCGTCAACCCGAGGCCGACCAGCAGTGGCCCGGCCATGAAAGACACAAACGCAATGACAAACTCCATGTAATGCCGACCTCGTTAGCCTCTGCCGTCGCAGGGGCTGTATAGTGTCCGGTCGAGTACTCGACCCTGATCAAGATCCATGGCGGCCAGGGTAGTGGTAAGTCGGCCCCTCGCCGCAGTATTTTCAGGCGCTCTGGTGTCCAGATCCTGATCGTTCCTGCGTGTTCAACTGCCGCTATGGCGTTCCCGTCACTGTCTTTCCCATCGATTCTGCACGATGTACTCCAGTGGCAGGTACTGGGGTATTACGCTAACTAATTGTCATGACAATGGAAAAAAGCTGAGCCATCGCCTGCTACCCATGGCGGGCCGGCTCACGGTTCACGGCTTGGGTTCACGGTTCACGAAGACGCAAGCCCCGATCAATGAGTGTAATTGAACCACCCGAGCAGGCGCTGGGAGATTCCGGCGGGCAGGACACTCAACCACCAGCACCCGAAGTTGAGCGGGAAGGGGAAGCTGATACGCGCCCGGTTACGCGCTGCGCCCTTGAGGATGCGGCGTGCGGCCTTCTCGGGTAGCATCTCGAAGGGCTTAGGGCCTGGCATGGCTTCACACATCGGTGAGGTGACATAGCCGGGCATGACGACGGTGACCCCTACGCCATGAGGTTTGAGCCAGCTGCGCAGGCCTTCGCCATATGCCTTGACCGCCGCCTTGCTGCCGCTGTAACTGGGCGTCAATGCCAAGCCATGCCACGCCGCCAGGGAGCTGAGCAGTACCAGCTGGCCACTGCCGCGCTGTTTCATCGCCATGGCCAGATGGTGCGCCATGCCCAGCGTGCCGATCACGTTGGTCTGCAGCAGGCGGCGTGAATCCTCCCAGCGCTCACCGTTGCCCTGGGGGCCGATATCGGTGTTCATGCCGGCGTTGGCGATGGCGATATCCGGCACGCCGCGCGCGCAGACTTCATCCAGCCAGGTGAACAGGGTCTCTTCATCACACAGATTGAGTACCGTGCATTCCACCTCGGCGCCCAGTTTGCGGCAGTCGTTGGCGATCGCATCGAGCTTGCGCTGCTTGCGGCCGGTGAGGATCAGCGTGGTACCCGGCTCGGCGTAGGCGCGCGCTAGGGCACCGCCGATCTCGCCCGTGGCGCCGGTGATCAGGACGCGCCGCAGGCGGCTGGCATCCTGCGCGGCTTTCGCACTGGCGTCGCTTTCTGCAGGTCGGCTATCCGCTCGGTGAGTGCCAGCGTCGCGCTCAGCTTCGGTAGGCTCTGGCTGCTGGGGGGGCATGGCCGTCATCTTTGGTCTCCTTGAATCCCGACACCGAAGGTCGGCAGTTCCCTTGCGTTTCTCATTATGGTCGGGTGAGAGAGGCTGCCATCATTGGCGTGTCTCACCTCAATGCTTGGTCCAGCAGTCTTATTGCATGTTCAGCAACGGCTCATCATCTGCTCCAAGGGAGAGCGCTCGGCACATAGTCTCTTCGTGGCTCCTATTACAGCGAGTTGCATGCCCGGTTTGCTGTAAAACCCCCCATTGAGCTGCACGGTATGAATCACCGTATTGCGGAAATGCCGGAATAACGTCGTATCGGGGCGCTGGCCCTGGGTCCAGAAATCATGCAGCGAACCTTGGAAGGTCAGGCCCGGCAAATTGAATATCGGGTCGCCCATGCAGAAGGTCGGGCAGCGATACTGCAGCGCCACGTTGCCGGTCGTGCTGTTGACCGTAATCATGCCCTTGGCCTGCTGCAGCAGCTTCTCCAGATTGCCGCTCTCCAGATAGACGATACGCCCGATCAGATCGTAGCGGCGCTCCAATGAGCGAATTAGCCCCGGGTAATCCACCAGCCCCATGTCGAGGGGATGGTTCTTGATCACCAGGCGTGCACCGCGTGGCGCATTCAGGGCGAAGCTCTTCATCACCCGCTGGATGACTTCCTGCATGTTGGCGAAGCGCGAGTGGTGGCGTATCTGGGCATCGGTATTCAACTGCAGCGGCAGCATGTAGTAGGGTGCGCCACTGCCCATCAGCTGATCGATACGCATGGCATCACGCCGCTTGTACCAGCGCATCAAGGGCAGTCGTGTTGCATAGCCCGCGTATTCCTGCACGGCGTGAATGCTGTGCGAGCGGTAGCGCGGGAACAGCAGCGGATTGGCCGCGCCCGCCAGGTGATAGGTGATGTCGTGGCGCGCACGCTCACTGAAAGGCGCCTGGAAACGCTGCGGTGTGGGGGCACCTTCGAGATGTCTGCCTGCCTCACGGAACCAGTCTGGATCACGAGGCAGGAGGGAATGCCCATTGACGCCTTCGCGCTCCAGCGTCACCCAGTAAGGGCGGAAGTAGCCCTCCTCGAACACGTGGGTACGGATGCCGAGATATTCCGCTTTGAGCACGGCATCACGATGTACCGGGCGTCGGTCGCCGAACAATACCTGATCGGTGACGTGATGCTTGCGCCAGAGTTCGGCGATCCAGTCGCCGAGGTCCTCGAGCTTGCCGCGATAGGCATACGCCTTGTCGTGGCGCCAGTAGAAGCTGTCGCCGCTGTTGAAGTTGACCTTGATGACCTCATGGCCATCCTGCTTGAGCTTTTTCGCCAGATGCAGGAAGAAGGGCGAGCACACCCCCTGCAGCAACATGAAGACGCGCCGGCGGTCGCCTCCCGGTCGGATGTGAGCAGAGGGTGGCTGTCCCGGAGTGTGCAATTCAACACCACGCAAGGCATCGGACTGAACTGGCGGTCGTGTCAGGACGACATCATCCGACATCTTGAGCTGGCGCAGTTTTTCGATCGCGCTAGCCACGGAAGTTGTCGGAGAGAGGCCTTGTTCCCCAAGGCTCTCCTGCGCGCGAGCGTCCGCGGGCATGAGGGCGGAAGCTGAAGCGGTGAAAGGCAATGCCAGACGTCCATGTAACATGATTCAATGCTTCCCGATAAATAAGGCGCGATAGCCTCGATAAAGACGGGTTTTCCAAGGCAATGCTGGCTTCAAGGTACCTCTGCGAAGCTTGTCACGTTGTTGTTCCAGAATCGTGACGACTGTCTCAGCATTGCATAAGTGACCGTGCTCAGGGGCCACATACACGGGATACTCGATCAGAGCGCCAGCCACCAGGGCATCCACACTCAAGTGCCGAGTTCGTCTTGGGCACTCGACAAGGTCATGAGTCAGCCCCCAGCCAGCATAGAAGGGCAGGCCATGGGTCGTGACGGGCACACCTCGTATCAGGGCTTCAAAGCCGGCGAGCGAGCAGAGCGTGTGTACATGATCCACTTGCTCAAATAACCGACTGATATTGCCGGTGGTCAATTCGAGATCGTACGTCCCGCCTTCAATCGCCACCTCGCCACTACGCCCCCCTGTGACAACGTCGGGATGCGGTTTATAGATCACGTAGCTTTCAGGATGCAATTTCCGCGCCGCCTCAAGCAAAGCCTGATTGGTGCGTATCCCGGGACACGCATGGCGTATCGAGGCATCTGACTCCACCTGGCCGACGACCAATATCACGTCACGGCCCTTGGCCATCGCGCGAAGGTCCGGCAATTCATCACCTTCCGAATTGTACTTGCTCAATCCCAACGTGATCAGGCGCTCGCGTAATTGGCGTGCGCGGCCTAGCTCGGCATCGGTGAAATCATGATGCATCAGCCACTGCTCCAGTGTGCTTGAGCGACTGGCGTCAAAATGCATGCCGAGCGGGTCGAAGATCAACGAAAGTGGCCGCGTGAGATCCACTCCCAGGCCCACTGAGCGCAAGAAGCCGTCTTCGATTCGCCACAGAGCGCCCCCTTGTGCAATGACGGAGGTCTCTAACTCTACTGTGGTTCGGCTCGCCCAGCTCAGCACCCGAGCAGGTTGTTGGGCCTGTTGTTCGCGCTGCGACATGGCTTGCGGTTCATGAGCGGTGGTGACATCAGTTTTCTTTTGCAGCTTTTGCAGTGCGATGGCATCGCTTTTGACGAAGTCGCAGTGCGCCAATGGCCCCAGGAAGCTGGGCAGGAACTTGCGCTTCCAGCGCGAGTAACTTGGCGCTACCCAGTGACCCGCCAATCTCTCGGCTTGGCGCTTTTGATCCGCCAATAACTGAATGATCTCTTCGAGCGACGAGGCCTGGTGGGTATAGGGGTTGGCATAGCGGCTGTATTCGAGATAGGCCGCGGCAAATACCTGCTCAAGCGTTCGCGAGATGCCGCGACGTGGGCATTGCTGTCGATCATCCGTCAGGCCCCAGCCAGCATAGAACGGCATGCCATGGCAGGTCACCGGCAAGCCTGCCATCAGGGCCTCGAACCCAAGCTGGCTGGTCACGACATGAACGCCATCAATCTGTTCGAACAGGCACCAAGGATTGATGTCGTCACTCAAGAGGGTGCAGTTCAGCTTGCGTGCCTCATCCAGTAGGTACCCGCGCTTCTTGCCGGCGATTACATCAGGGTGCACCTTGACCCACACCTCGACTCCCTCGATGGCGCAGGCCTCTCTCAGCATGGCAAGGAAAGTCTCCGGGTTGGCCATGCCACCAATGATAGACGCATCCTCGGCGGTCTGATCCACGACCAGAAGTCGCTGCACACCGGGCTTTTGGGCTGGCAGCTTGCGCTCTGGTGCATGGTTGTACTTGCTCAAGCGATGCTTACGCAGGCTTTCGATAGCCGCGCGCGCCCGAGTCAGCAGTGCCTCTCCCTGACGCGTCGGCGCTTCATTGATCAGTTGCTCGAGATCGCTCGGTTGGCGCGCATCGTAATAGATGCCCTGATGATCGACCACCAACGCCATGCCAGGGTAACCGGCGCTTGCCAAGGTCAGAGAACGTAGGAAGCCATCCTCCAATGCGACGTAGGGCAGTCCATGTTCAAGCGCATATTGGCGCGCGCGCTTCGCCGTGGGTTTATGTCCCCAGCCGATGACACGCTTGATTTTTTTCAAGGATTTCTGGCCCACGAATTCTGGCGCAGTATTTGTTCCTTTCGATGCCCCAGTTTCTGTCAGGGAAGCAGTGCCATTTGTCTCAGGCGCAGGATGTTGTTCTTTTCCTACATTTTTTTTTCTCAGTGTGCCTGTCGGGGCACGTCGCTTGGCAGTGAAAGATAAATTCTTGAAGGTGAGTGGGTTGTCATTTTTCTGACATGAAAGAGGCGTACGCCTTTTTGTCAGTGGCAGCAACTCGGGAATGAAGCAGGCAAGAAGTGGTTGGCGATAAATACCTGAAGAAAAGCAGAGTGATGCTCCGGAGGTCGCGTCATTCATGACATCTTGTGATCCGTACCGAGCGTGAGATGCGCAGGGCAGAGCGCGCATGATAAGCCCCCGTCCTTGGTTCATTGCCGCCTTCAGCATGCAGGGTGTCCGTTTCAGATAAGAAAAGTGACTGCTTGCTCGTGATGCTCAGCACGCCTAGTGAGGCTGTTGCGCGAGACCGTTGACTCAGAGTCCGCAAATAGGGAAAGTACGCAAAGTGACGAACGAATTCAATCAAGTCTTTGCTTGCGACATTGGTAGCAGGGAAATGATTAGCCTGTGCTTTATTTTGTTGGTCAACTTTTTCACTGCACACTTTAGCAGTAATAGCTTTACTGCTAAAGTGTTATGCTCTGCGATGCATTTTCATTAATGCTTGAGCTTCATATGAGCGTGAATCGCAGGGCTTGACCAGAAGAAGCGGCAGGACGCCAAGGGAACGCTACTAGATGGAAATCGCGCAGCACATGGATGCTTTTGTCACCCTGGTGGTGACGGTTGGAGTGTTGGCAGGGCTTGTATGGAATCGTTGGCCGGCGGAGTGGCTGATGATGGCCGCTGCCGTGTCGTTGATCCTGCTGGGCATCATTTCTCCGGCAACCTTCCTGGCTGGATTTTCCAATCCGGGCATCATGACTATCGGCGCCCTTTTCGTGGTCGCCGCTGGCGTGCAGGAAACCGGTGCGCTGCGCTGGATGCTCGAGCGTCTGCTCGGGCGCCCCAGCTCTCCCTCTTCTGCACTGGCACGCCTGATGCCGATTACCTCGCTGCTCAGCGCCTTTTTGAACAACACGCCAGTCGTCGCGCTCTTCATCGGCTTGGTTCAGGGCTGGTGCGCGCGCATGAAAATCTCGCCTTCGCGTCTCCTGATGCCTATGAGCTATGCCGCCATTCTTGGCGGCACCTGCACCCTGATCGGTACTAGTACCAATCTTGTCGTCGATGGCCTGCTGCAATCTCAGGCTAACCTGCCTGGGCTTGGCATCTTTGATATCTCTGCGCTGGGTGTCCCTGTCCTTATTATTGGCACCCTATGGATGGTGCTTATCGGGTGGCGTTTCCTGCCCCAGCGCAAGGGGTTGGTCGAGCAGCTTGGCAATGGTCGCGAGTATTCCGTGGCCATGCGGGTGGCCGACAAGGGGCCGTTGCACGACAAGAGTATCGAAGAGGCAGGCCTGCGCAGTCTTCAATTCGGTTATCTGGCCGAGATAGAACGTTCCGGCAAGCTGCTGTCCATGGTCGGCCCTGACACCATGCTCCAGTCTGGTGATCGTCTCATCTTCGTCGGCGTGGCAGATACGGCGCATGAAGTGCGTGTTTTTCGAGGCCTTGAGAGTGATGCCGCAGGGCTGGACCTGGATCATCACCAGCGCCGCATGGTCGAGGCCGTCATCGCTCCAAGCTCCCCCGTGGTCGGTATGAACGTGCGTGAAGCGCGTTTCCGTACTCGCTACCAATCCGTGATTCTCGCCGTGTCACGTGATGGTGAGCGCATCAACAGCAAGGTGGGTGACATCGTGCTGCGTCCTGGTGACACTCTGTTGTTGGAAGCTGCTGCCGATTTCACGCGTCTGCATCGTTATAACCGCGAATTCCTGCTGGTCAGTACGCTGGATGGCAATGGCATGCCCAATCTGACCAAGGCTCCCATCGCACTTGCCATCATGAGCCTGATGATCATCACGCACCTGGCGGGCATGGCCGAGCTGGTCGAGACGGCGGTGGCGGCCGCCATTCTGATGGTCTTCACCGGTTGTCTCCCTGCCTCACAGGCGCGCGCCAGCATCGATGGCAGCGTGCTGGTTGTCATTGCTGCTGCCTTGGGGCTGGGGCAGGCGATGACCGACAGTGGTGCGGCCCAGATGGTGGCGGACCAGCTCATGCAGCTGGGCGGCGGCTCGCCGTTGCTGATGCTGGCACTCGTCTATCTCACCACGACGCTCTTTACCGAGATCATCACCAACAACGCCGCCGCCGTGTTGATGTTTCCGATCGCCATGGCTGTCAGCGAGCAGCTTGGGGTCTCATTGATGCCCTATGCGATTGCCATCATGTTCGCGGCCTCGGCCAGTTTCCTCACCCCGCTGGGCTATCAGACCAACCTGATGGTGATGGGGCCGGGGGGGTACAGGGTGGCCGATTACATGAAGGTCGGACTGCCAATGAGCATCATCGTCGGGGTGACCTCGGTTACCCTGATTCCGTTGATCTGGCCATTCTCTGGGTAAATTAAACGGAGTCGGTAGAGATAGTGGCAGGCTTATTGCTTCTTCATGATGGATGGTCAAGAGAGTCGGCTATTGGGCCTCAGATGAGTACAGGCACCTGCCAAAGATGCCCTCGTTTACAGCTGTGGCTAGTCAGCAGGCCTCAATGGGGCACGTTGGCGACAGTAGGATACGGTTCAAAGAGAGACATTACATAGGGACAGAAAGGCACATGACAGACGCGACAAGCATAGGTAACACACGCCCGATGTTGACCGCTCTCGAGTCGATTGCTCGTAGTGCGGGTGCTGCCATCATGGAGATCTACGAGAGCGGTGACTTCACTGTTGATATGAAGTCGGATGACTCACCGCTGACCACGGCAGATCGAGCAGCACATGCTGTCATCGTCGAGGGGTTGAAGGCTATGGATGCCGAGTTCGGCGTCACGCCGATCCTGTCGGAGGAAGACGCGGATATCAGCTGGGACGTGCGCAGTGACTGGACGCGTTACTGGCTGGTCGATCCGCTGGACGGCACCAAGGAATTCATCAAGCGCAATGGCGAATTCACCGTCAACATCGCGCTGATCGAGCAGGGCGTGCCGACCATGGGCGTCGTCTATGCGCCGGCCATCGAGACGCTTTACGTCGGTGCCCAGCAGGGGGGAGGCCAGGCCTCCATCGCCGAGAAGCAGGTTGGCGACGGTGAGCGTCAGGCCATCGCCGTCAGTGATGTGCCGGGCTCCACCGACAGCTGGCGCATCGTCGGTAGCCGCTCTCACCAGACCGAAGAATTCAAGGCGTTCGTCGCCGACTTCGCTGCCTGCGATATCGTCGCCATGGGCAGCTCACTGAAGCTGTGCCTGGTAGCGGAAGGGGCGGCAGATCTCTACCCGCGCCTCGGCCCGACCTGTGAGTGGGACACCGGCGCCGCGCACGCCGTAGTCGAAGCCGCGGGCGGTCAGGTATTGCATGCCGAGACTCGCCAGGCGCTGCGTTACAACCAGCACGACAGTGTGCTGAACCCCTATTTCATCGTATGTGCCAAGCCGGCGGCTCCCTGGGCGTGAAGACGCCATGAAGCAAGTAACGGATTAGCGTCACAGGACTGACTCCAGAGGATGTCAGTCTCATGGCAAAGACAATATGTCCTTTCCGCAGTGATAGTATCTGCGAGTGTGCTGAGCGTGATGACAGTAGCGAGTCAGTGCAAGTGGAAAGGATAAGGACAACTAGCAGAGTGATCTCAAGGAACTTGTAATGACTGCATCATCTACGGCCGAAAAACTCGGCATCACACCGGAACGCCAGACCCACCTCAAGCAGCTTGAGGCCGAGTCCATTCACATCATCCGTGAAGTCGCCGCCGAGTTCTCCAACCCGGTCATGCTGTACTCCATCGGCAAGGACTCCGCCGTCATGCTGCATCTGGCGCGCAAGGCCTTCGCGCCGGGCGTGCCACCGTTCCCGTTGATGCACGTCAACACCACCTGGAAGTTCCAGGAAATGATCAAGTTCCGCGATGAGATGGCCGCTGAAGTCGGCATGGAGTTGATCGAGCACATCAACCACGAAGGCGTGGCCGCGGGTATCAATCCGTTCGATCACGGCAGTGCCAAGTACACCGATATCATGAAGACCACCGGCCTCAAGCAGGCGCTCGACAAGCATGGCTTCGATGCCGCCTTCGGTGGTGCGCGCCGTGACGAGGAAGCCTCGCGCGCCAAGGAGCGCGTATACTCCTTCCGCGATCAGTACCACCGCTGGGACCCCAAGAACCAGCGTCCGGAGCTGTGGAACATCTACAACTCCAAGATCAACAAGGGTGAGTCCATCCGTGTATTCCCGCTCTCCAACTGGACCGAGCTGGACATCTGGCAGTACATCTACCTCGAATCCATCAAGATCGTGCCGCTGTATTACTCCGCCGTGCGTCCGGTGGTGAAGCGTGACGGCCTCGACATCATGGTCGACGACGACCGTCTGCCGCTGGCAGAAGGCGAAGTGCCGGAAATGAAGTCTGTGCGCTTCCGTACCTTGGGCTGCTACCCGCTGACCGGCGCCGTGGAATCCACTGCCGCGACCCTGCCGGAAATTATCCAGGAAATGCTGCTGACGCGTACCAGCGAACGCTCCGGGCGTGCCATCGATCACGACCAGGCAGGCTCGATGGAGAAGAAGAAGCGCGAAGGTTATTTCTAGGCCACGCGCCAGGTATCCGGCTCTGTCGCCAGCAGCGGCGATGGCATGCTTTACGGCAAGCAAAACTCAACGAAATTGACAGGACGAGGGATGTCCCAAGCGCTGGAAGCGTCGCACGTCGCACGTCGCACGTCGCACGTCGCACGCTATAAGACGCTCGCGCCGGACAGGCCTCGTTCAGGGAGAATGACAGTGTCACACCAGTCGACGATGATCGCGGAAAATATCGAAGCCTATCTCAAGGAACATGAGCAGAAAGACCTGCTGCGTTTCATCACCTGCGGGAGCGTGGATGATGGCAAGTCGACCCTGATCGGTCGCCTGCTGCACGACTCCAAGATGATCTATGAAGATCAGCTGGCCGCCATCACCCGCGATTCCAAGAAGAGCGGCACCACCGGCAAGGTCGATCTGGCGCTGCTGGTCGATGGCCTGCAGTCCGAGCGTGAGCAGGGCATCACCATCGATGTCGCCTACCGCTACTTCTCGACAGACAAGCGCAAGTTCATCATCGCCGATACCCCGGGGCATGAGCAGTACACCCGCAACATGGCGACCGGTGCTTCCACCGCGAGTCTAGCGATCATCCTGATCGATGCGCGCTATGGCGTGCAGACTCAGACTCGCCGCCACAGCTACATCTGCTCGCTGCTGGGTATCCAGCACCTGGTGGTCGCGGTCAACAAGATGGATATCGTCGACTATTCCCAGGCGCGCTTCGACGAGATCGTCGCGGACTACCAGGAGTTCGCCAAGGACCTGGACGTCCCGGACATCCGCTTCGTGCCGCTGTCCGCGCTGGAAGGCGACAACGTCGTTTCCCTCAGCGCCAATACCCCGTGGTATGACGATGCCGCCTACGAAGCGCGTCCGCTGATGGACATCCTCGAGACCGTCGATGTCACCGAGGACAGCAACCTGACCGACCTGCGCTTCCCGGTGCAGTACGTCAACCGCCCGAACCTCAACTTCCGTGGCTACTGCGGCACCCTGGCCGCCGGTACCGTCTCGCCGGGTCAGCAGATCAAGGTTCTGCCGTCCGGCAGCACCTCCACCGTTGAGCGCATCGTCACCTTCGATGGCGATCTCGACATCGCCTGGCCGGGTCAGGCTGTCACGCTGACCCTGACCGACGAGATCGATATCTCACGTGGCGACATGATCGTCGCCGAAGATTCCGATCTGGAGCCGTGCACCGCCTTCACCGCCGATGTGGTGTGGATGCATGAGGACCCGCTGATCGTCGGCAAGGAATACGAGCTCAAGCTCGGCACTTCCAGTGTCATCGGTCGCGTCGGTCGCATCATCCACCAGACCGACGTCAACACCATGGCGCGCAACGAAGCGGAGAACATCCCGCTCAACGGCATCGCCCGTGTGCAGGTCGAACTGACCCAGCCGCTGGCCATGGACAGCTACCAGCGCTCGCCGCATACCGGCAGCTTCGTGTTCATTGACCGTCTGTCCAACATCACCATCGGTGCGGGCATGGTCAAGGAGGCCCTAAGTGCCAGCAACATCGTGTGGCACGACATGGAAGTCACCAAGCAGCGCCGCGCCGATCGCAACAAGCAGAAGCCGTGCATCATCTGGTTCACCGGGCTGTCCGGTGCCGGCAAGTCTACGGCCGCCAATGCGCTGGAGCGTCAGCTGTTCGCCATGGGTTACAACACCTACCTGCTGGACGGCGATAACGTGCGTCACGGCCTATGTGATGACCTGGGCTTCAGCGAAGACGACCGCGCCGAGAACATCCGTCGTGTCGGCGAAGTCGCCAAGCTGATGGTCGATGCCGGCATGATCACTCTGGTCAGTTTCATCTCGCCGTTCCAGGCTGATCGCCAGACCGTGCGCGACATGGTCGGCACTGACGAGTTCATCGAAGTCTTCGTCAATACGCCGATCAGTGTCTGCGAAGAGCGTGATCCCAAGGGCCTGTACCGCAAGGCGCGTGCCGGTGAGATCAGTGACTTCACCGGCATCAGTTCGCCGTATGAAGCGCCGGAGAACCCGGAAATCGAGATCAACACGGGTGAACTGAGCCTCGAGCAGACCGCACTCAAGCTGGTCAATCAGCTCAAGCACTACAACGTCATCGGCTGATGCATTCACGCCGATCAGCCCTCGCCGCAAGGCGGGGGCATTTGCCGTTTCAGGACTTTCATATGACTCAATTCAAGTTCAAGCAATGCTGGCCGGGTGTCGTGCGCCTTGCGGTAACGACAGGCCTTGCGCTCATCGTCTCCGGGTGCGCTACCGACTACCCGATGTCGACCGGCAGCGGCAGTCAGAATCTGTCCAGTCTGCGCGGCGCTGCTCCGCTCTCGGCGGATCTCTCTGCCTTTCTGGACACCTCTGCCATCGGCGGTGTCATGCCTGTCGTCAGCAGCCCGTGGGGCAGTAATGTCGAAGTGGTCGCGGGTGAACGTTATTTCTCTGCCAGTGGCCTGACCTGTCGTCATCTGACCGTTTCCAATGGTCGTGACCTGCCGGGCCAAGAACTGGCGTGCCGCACCAGCAACAAGGGGGCTGCCAAGCAGGGCACCTGGGTGACACAGCGCCTGATCGTTGGGTTGCTGGAAGAAGCTCGCTGAAATCCAGTGATGGGCAGCGTTCATGCCCACAGCAGGATTCGTTGATCGATACAGATGTCAGGCTCTGATACGTCAAGTTCGAGACGCCTGATCAATACTGCATTACGAGGGGCCTTGCCCAATGACAATTTCAAGATTCTTGCTCCGGGCCTGGTGCCTGGTGGCGGTAGCGTGCCTGAACGCCACCCCCGCGATGGCTGTTGGGCTAGACAATAGTTCATTTCTCGGCAGTGGTGAGCAGGCGAGCGGCATTCCCGAGAAAACCGAGCAGGTAGACGATTCGGCACGCGCCGACTGGCGCAGTGGAACGTATGGGCCGATCACCTCCGAATCGAAGACGGACCCGGATACCCTGCCACCGTTCGGGGAAAATCTCTTCACGGGTGGTTTCCGGGGTATGGCTGCCGATGGACTCAATAGCGACTACACCATCAAGCCAGGTGACCAGATCACGTTGCGGGTCTGGGGTGGGGTGGAAATCGAGTCGGTCCTGTCGGTCGATGCCCAAGGCAATGTCTTCCTGCCGGGGATCGGGCCGATGAAGGTACAGGGCATTTCCAATGCCCAACTGGATGGTCAGGTGCGCGCTGCCATTCAGGAGGTCTATCCCGAGAACGTAAGTGTCTACACCAATCTGCAGGGGGTTCAGCCAGTCGGTGTCTTCGTCACCGGTTACGTGAAGAATCCGGGTCGTTATGCCGGTACCCCGAATGACTCCATGCTGTACTTTCTGGACCAGGCCGGTGGCATTGACCAGGCATTGGGAAGCTATCGCTCCATCAAGATTAAACGTAACGGTCGTATCATCAGCAATGTGGATCTCTATGACTTCCTGATCGATGGTGAGATCGCCCGTCCGCAATTCCGTGATGGCGATACCGTCGTCGTGGAAGAACGTGGCCCGGCCATCAGTGTCGTCGGTGACGTTGAGCGCGATTATCGTTATGAGCTCACCTCCACGCGCCTGGAAGGACAGGATGTCAACAAGCTGGCCCGCCTGAAAGCAGGGGTCTCCCATGTCCTGCTGCGTGGCTCACGCTCGGACGGCCCGATTTCGCGTTATCTGCCGATTGCAGAATTCCGCGATGCACAAGTGCGCGCCGGAGATGAGGTGCTCTACAGCGCCGACCAGCGTGACGAGACCATCGTTGTGCAGTTGGAAGGCAGCTTCTATGGCCCTTCACGTTATGCCTTGCCGCGCGATGCACACCTGGGCGAATTGCTCAATGCTGTCGGGGTGCCGAAGGGACTGACCGATTATCAGAGCGTTTCCATTCGTCGCGAAAGTGTGAAGGAGCAGCAAGCCAAGTCGCTAGAGGAGAGTCTCCGACGCCTGGAAATGACCTATCTTGGGACACCCACGTCTACCAACGATGAGGCATCATCGCGTGCGCAGGAAGCCACTCTCATTCAGCAGTTCGCGGAGAAAGCGCGTGAAACCGAACCCACCGGCAGGCTGGTGGTGGCACGTAATGATGGAGAGATCGCCGACGTAAGGTTGCAGGATGGCGATATCGTGACCCTCCCCGAAGTCAGCGATTCCTTGTTGGTCAGTGGTGAGGTCGTCGTGCCCCAGGCGGCTGTCTATACTCCCGGCCTGAGCGTTATGGACTATATCAAGAACGCGGGCGGATTCACGCAACACGCCGATGATGATCAGATCCTGGTGGTACGCCAGAATGGTGCGGTACGTCACGCTGAAGATGTCAATCTTCGCTCGGGTGACGAGATCCTCGTTCTTCCGGCTCCCCCCACCAACAATCTTCAGTTGGCGGGAAGTATCACGCAGATTCTTTACCAGGTTGCCGTCGCCACCAAAATCGCGCTAGACCTGTAATCATGAACTACAACGCCGCCAACTCATCGGACAATTCCTCTGATCGAGAATCTGATGCGATGCATGGGCAGAATGGTCCTAAGACCCGTTCTGCCTGGGCAGTCACGCGCAGCGTCTGGTTCGCCATGTTCATGCGTGAAGCCATCGGTCGTACCATGACCGACCGCATGGGCTGGTTCTGGATGATTGCTGAGCCAGCCACCTTGCTACTCATCATGATCGGTATCCGTAGCTTCATTCGTGGCGACAAACTTATCGTCAATGCTCCTTTCATCCCCTGGATGCTGGTCGGGATGATGGGGTTCTTTCTGATCCGTGAAGGGATGATGCAGGGCTTGGGGGCCATCAATGCCAACAAGGCCTTGTTCGCTTATCGGCAGGTGCACCCGATCGATGGCGTGCTGGTGCGCAACGTATTGGATGGATTGATCAGAACGCTCATCTTCTTGATCTTCATGCTTGGGGGCTTGATGCTCGGGACGGACTTTCGTCCGGACAACGCGTACCAGGCCATTGGAGGCTGGCTATCACTCTGGTTGTTCGGACTGGGGCTCGGACTGGTTACCTCCGTTATGGGCACCTTGGTGCCCGAGATAGGCAAGATCATCAAGATGCTCTCGTTACCTTTGTTGATCCTTTCGGGAGTCATCATGCCGCTCAATAGGCTACCGCATTACCTGCTGGAATATCTGATGCTCAACCCTATCGTGCATGGGCTCGAATATATTCGTCATGGATTCTTCGATGGCTATCAGGTAGTCCACGGCACCAGCCTAAGCTATTTCTGGACATGGACGCTCTCCAGTCTGGCATTGGGGCTTTTGATGCATGTGCGATTCAAGGAGCGTCTGAAAAGCCAATGATCGAAATACAGAATCTTTCCAAGCGTTTCTATCAATCGCACTATAACCAGAGCGATGACCACTGGGTATTGAAGGACATCAATCTGACCATTCCCACTGACGTCAGTGTCGGGCTGCTCGGTGCCAACGGTGCAGGGAAATCGACACTCCTACGCTTGATCGCTGGCATGGATACGCCGCAGAAAGGCCGTGTGATTCGTCACTCTAGGGTCTCTTGGCCGATAGGACTGGCTGCAGGCCTGCAAAGCAGCATGACGGGGCGTCAGAACGTCAAATTCGTGGCGCGGCTGCATGGTACGAAATACGACATCAACAGTATCATCAAGAAAGTCCAGGATTTTGCGGAAATTGGCCCGGCCTTTGATGAACCGATTCGTACCTATTCCTCCGGCATGCGTTCACGACTCAATTTCGGGTTGTCATTGGCTTTCAACTTTGATGTCTACCTCTCGGATGAAGCTACGGCAGTAGGTGACCGATCCTTCAAGGCCAAGGCATCCAAGGCCTTCAAGGACAAGGTGGGAGAAGCCAGCTTGATCATGGTGTCGCATAGCGAGGGCATCTTGAAAGATCTATGTCAGGCCGGTATCTATCTGAAAGAGGGTCAAGCGCATTGGTATGACAATATCAATGATGCCATCGCTGCCTATCATGAAGATTGTGATGGCCCTCAGTTGGACAAACTGTCTCTGGCAGAATTGCAGAAGCTACGCGTACAACGTCGTCAGTTACTGGATGAGGCAAGGCTGGCGCGTGAAGCCGTCGAACTGCTTCCCCCGCGCGAGAAAAAGCCCTACGGTGACTCACTGCGTGCTGCCAGAGAGTCTTTGAGTGAAGTGCGTGAAGAAATAGAATCACGCCAATCCAAGACTTCCTGAGTCAATTACGTCTGCTCAATAAAGCACCTTTCCTTTCAATGCCACCGGGCTTACTCGGTGCGCCTCATCAGCGGGAATACGTATGACGTCCTTTATCAAACGCTATCCACAATGGGCTGTCGTCCTGTTGTCCATCGTGCTGGTCGGCTTCTATTGGCTGGCTTGGGCGGATGATCGCTATGTGTCAAAGGCGACGGTAGTGCTCGAAAGTCCTCAAGTGAGCGGCTCGAGTGAAGTCAGCTTTGGATCACTGTTATCGGGAAATCAGACCGACAGCGATCTCCTGCTGTTACGTGAGTATCTGATCAGCGTTGATATGCTCAAGAAGGTGCAGGAGCAACTCGATTTTAGAAGTCATTACAGCCAACACGGCGACTTCTTCGCGCGACTGGGCGATGCTGACGTCCCCATCGAAGAGCTGCATGATTATTATCTCGAGCGCGTCAATGTCGAGATGGATGATTATGCGGGCGTATTGAATATAGAAGTCCAGGCCTGGACACCCGAATTTGCCCAACAATTCGCTCAACTTCTGCTGAAGGAGGGTGAGCGGCACATGAACCAGATGGGGCAACGCCTGGCGGAAGACCAAGTTGAGTTTCTCGACAAGCAGGTGGGCTTACTGGAGGTGAACTTCGAGCAATCGCGCCAAGCCCTGCTGGACTATCAAAATAAGAATGGTCTGGTTTCTCCTACACAGACTGTCGAGAGTCTCAATACCGTGGTATCGACCCTGGAAGCCCAATTGGCGACCTACAAGGCACGCAAGAGTGCTCTGGCAAGTTATCAAAGCCAGCGTTCCAGCGAAATGGTGCGTATTGAAAGTGAAATCAACGCCATCAAGAAGCAGGTTGATCTGGAGAAAGAGCGTCTCGCACGCCAATCCGGCAATGCGCTCAACAGCGTTTCCAGTCAATACGAGACCTTGCAGCTTCGTGCAGACTTTGCCAAACAGTCATACTCCAATGCCTTGGCGGCACTAGAAAACACGCGGATAGAAGCCTCACGTAAACTCAAGCAGGTCAGTATTCTGCAAAGCCCGATATTACCAGAATACCCTGAACAGCCTGAGCGGCTCTATAATGTTACGGTCTTTGGATTAGTGATGATATTTCTCGGGTTTATATTCAGTATGCTGGTACTTATCGTTAAAGATCATCGCGATTAAATAAGGGAAGGGAAAGAAAATGTCCGGCAAGGGAATGGTTGATAATAAAGAAACGACCAAGACAGAACATGTATTGGATTTAGAGTATTACAAATCTCGCTATCATGATCTCAAGATGATGTCCGATACGCAGGTAATCAATCATTGGCACAATTACGGTAAACCAGAGGGAAGAGTATGCTCTGGTGATCATGCCAAGAGTCTGATGCTCAAGACTGACAATATCAATACTAAAGAGTATGCCACCAGTACACCAACCGATAGTCAGAAAAAGAAAAGTGCGACTGACTTCAAAGAATTTAAACAGGTACAGAATATATCACCAATGAAGCCTTTCGATGATGCCTTTTATGCTGCTCTTTACCCGGATCTGGAGAAGACCCAGTTCTATAAAGAAAAAAAACTCTACAAACATTATGAGATGTTCGGAGAGTTAGAGGACAGAATTGCCACTCTATCGCAATGGCTGAATAGGCATGCTTATCCAGAAGTCATTGCCTCGCATGAATTTGACTATGCAACAATCTGTCAGCTGAATTCCGCGCTGGGTATTGACGTAACACTCAAGGATGTATTGGGGACATTCTCTGCGGAGATCAATGCACCCGTATCGTTCTACGAAGATAATCATAAGAATGCGGAGTTTTATCTCCGTGTGGCAAGATATTATTTAGAGATTGGTGACAAGATTAAGGCGAAGAAACTACTGGAAAGCTCCAATTCGTTCTTCAGTCTTTCTGCCAGTCTTGAATTGTTGGGTAATATCTATCTGGATCAAGGTCATAATAGAATTGCGTTGGGCTATTACAATTCTGCAAAAGCTTTGAGCAATCCGCCCAAGTGGCTCTACTTCAATAGAGCGACTTGTCTTGTCAGGCTTCAACAATATGAGAAGGCTCTCGCTAGTCTAGCGGAAGGTCTCGAAGCTTACGGGGAATTCACTTTTCAGCAAGAAAAACTCGATGAGTTTGCAGAAGAAGCCTGGAATAACGTATTCCCTGCACTATTGAGCTACGTGGGACAAGGCAATCGAGAAGAGCTCGTCAGGGCATTTGATGCCTTCAGTGACGTTGTCTACGACGCATACCTTCGTGCTTGCGGGGCAAGCGAGAATCCTGCTGTCTTGCCGAGTCTCAATCTCGACAGGATTCTCATCGTGGGCGACTACCATGTCGCGCAGTGCGAGCGCTATCGTATCAATCAGAAAGTCGAACAGTTGGAGGCGGTAGGCAAGGAAGTTACCGCGATCGACTGGCTCGAGGTTGATCAGCATGCTGAAGCATTGGCCACGCATGACGTCGTCATCTTCTACCGTGTTCCTGCCATGCCAAAGGTTCTGAAGGCCATGGCCCAGACCAATGCCGTAGGCAAGCTCAGTATCTATGAAATAGACGACCTGATCTTTGATCCCGTCTACCCACCGGCGCTCGCCAGCTACGGGGGTTACGTATCACTGGAAACCTATCAGGAACTCACGCGTGGCATGGCCCTGTTCCACGGGGCGGCACGCCATTGTCGTCTGGGATTGGCATCCACGGAACCCTTGAGAGAGCGACTCGCCGAGCTAGTATTTGGCAAGGAATGTCTGCTGCATCGCAATGGACTGGATAGTCTCAATGCGTTCAGTCAGCCACTGGATTCTCCCAAGAAGACACTCGACATCTTCTATGGAAGCGGAACGCAAGCGCACAACCAAGACTTCATGGATCTCGCGTTACCGGCGATAGTGAAGCTTCTCGATCAATATCCACATCTGCGCCTTGTTGTCGTGGGTTATCTGAGGCTTCCGAAATCCTTTACCGATCGCTTCGCTGATCAGCTGTCAATGATTCCCCCCTTGAAAAGTGTTCAGGGCTATTGGTCGCTGCTGCGTCGCGCCGATATCAATCTGGCGGTTCTTCACGACGATGTCATGAATGAATGCAAGTCGGAACTGAAATGGTTTGAGGCAGCATGTCATGGTGTCCCTTCAGTGGTCAGCAGCACGCAGAACTATCGTGACGTGATTCGTGATGGGGAAGATGCTTTCCTTGCGGTGACAGCCGATGACTGGGAAAGTGCCATCACTCGCCTGGTCGAGGACAAATCACTGCGTCATGCAATGGGCAAGGCGGCCCAACAACGTACTCGCGATGAATACTCTCTCGAAGTGCTGGGTAGCCAACTCGCCTCTGATTTGGAAGATCAGGCCAATCGCTTGATGGAGAGTGCCAGCCATGTCGACGATGGGGATGGGCAAACCATTCTGGTTCGCAAGAAACGCAAGATTGCCCTTGTTAATGTCTTCTTCCCACCGCAGTCAATCGGTGGTGCGACCCGTGTGGTAGACGACAACTTCAAGGCACTGCGCAAGCACTTCGGTGACGACTTTGAATTGGTCGTGTTTACTGCGGATAGTGAGTGTCGTACCCCTCATCAATTGAGCATGTATCAACATGAGGGAGTTCGTGTTTATCGTACGACGACACTTTGGCGCGAGAACATGGACTGGCATGCCAAGGATGAACGCATGCATCAGATGTTCACTGAGTTCCTAGAGTGTGAACGGCCTGACATGGTTCACTTCCACTGTGTGCAGCGCCTGACAGGTTCCGTGGTGGAAGCCGCACGTGACGCCAAGATACCTTACATCGTGACGGCACATGATGCGTGGTGGATTTCTGATTTCCAATTCCTAGTAGACCATGAGGGTACGGTATATCCAGAAGGACACCCAGACCCCTTCGCGACCATCGGTCTACCGCCGAGTATCACGCAAGAAGCCTCTGTAGAGCGCAAGCTGTATCTGAAAGGATTGTTGAGTAGTGCACATAAAGTGCTCACGGTATCCAATGCATTCGCCGATATCTATCGCAAAAATGACATCGTTGACATCGAAGTAACGCCCAACGGCATTTCCGATGATTTACCTTGGGCGCCCAAGGATACATCCTATACCAAACGTGTCGTGGGTGGACACGTGGGAGGCATGGCAGAGCACAAGGGATATTTCCTGCTCAAGCAAGCCGTCATGGAAGCGCAGCCAGACAATATGGAATTCTTGGTGGTAGACCACTCCAAGGAAGAAGGTTATGAATCGCGCCAATTCTGGGGAAAGGTGCCAGTAAGATTCATCGGACGTACCAGCCAAGATAAGGTTGTCGATATTTACCGGCAGATCGACATATTGTTTGCACCATCGACTTGGCCTGAGAGTTTTGGGTTGGTTACCAGAGAAGCTGCCGCCTGTGGCTGTTGGATCGTAGCATCCAATTTGGGAGGGATTGGTGAAGATGTAGATGTTAATACCGGTTCAGTCATTAAACCTACAAGTGATGCGCTGGCTAATATATTGTTAAGCACTGATGTAAGAATGAAAGACGTCTCAACGTCTAAAGGCTATTATTTTTCTTCATCACAAGTATTAGATTTGGCCGGATATTACGGAGCATAAAATGATAAATAATCTTTTTTTGAGTGTAGGCGCAATGAAAGCTGGTACCACATGGCTTTACGAAATCCTCAAAGATCATCCCGACGTAAAATTTACTCCTGAGAAGGAGATACATTATTTTGCGAATAAAGTTGGCATTGAAAATCAATTAAATTTCAGAAATCGTATTTTAAAGCTAAAAGATATACTGCAAAAATACCATAATGGTAATGCTAAATATATATCCGAAAATCTCGATGAAATCGCATGGTATGTCAAATATGCTAATAAAAGTATAATTGACAATGAATGGTATATTTCACTCTTTGATGATTTGCCTGAAAGTAAATATTTTGCTGACTTTTCTAATTTATACTGTCAGATGGATCATGCAGGGTGGGCCAATGTTGAGAAAATATCAATAAACAACAAAGTAATTTATACGCTCAGAGATCCTTTAAAAAGGTTGTGGTCACATTATAAGTTTCATCATAAGTGGGTCGGTAAAGAAGATGATGTGTTAGACGATGGTATTGAATTATTCAAAGAGACTCTGAATAAAGATTGGTTTATAAATAACGCTGATTATGCAAAAAATCTCATGCTTTTAAGAGAATCCATACATAAAGATAATTTGATGGTGTTATATTTCGAGGATTTTAGAGATGATCCTCAGCAGCAAGCAAATGATATTGCTGACTTTTTAAATATATCATCCATTAATATTGATAGTGAAGTTGCCAGCAAAAAAGTTAATGCCACTAAAGATTATAAAATGCCAGTTGAATGGGAAGAATATGCTCTTGAATTGCTTAGACCGTTGATTGGGAGTATGAAGGAACAAAAAATTTGGCATGAAAAATGGAATGACTATGAATCATAATGACTATGTTCTATTCGTTCCTGGTACTGATAGCATGAACAATTTTAATGCTACAATCCAAGAAACAAATACAAAGTAAAATAGACTGTATACATTCATTATAATGAGTATGTGGGAAAATTTCCAAATTCTAAATTTAATCCTCAAAGTTTAATGTCTTAAATATGATCGATATTCAGAGGGTAAAAGTTGAAAAATATCAAGCAATACGAAAGAGGCAATTTCATTGAGCACTACGATGATTACAATAGTGCTGTCAAATGCTCTAATATAGATTTTATTTTAAATTTTATTTCTAGTTCTATTCAAGGAGATAAGCTAATACTTCCTGATCCAGTATCGGGAGTTGACTGTGTAGCAGCAAGAGGTATTGTTGCTAGGAATTACTCAGTGATTCCTTTTTATCCTATGAGCTCCTCTGAAAAAATACCGTGGTTTATAGTCCAAGGTATGAGCTTTATTGATGCGATCATACATACTGATAATATTTATGTTTTTACACAGCGATCTATAGCTCAGCGCGCAATTGATTTAATAAACAAATCCAAATTTGAATTCGATAGTAGCATTAATAGTTTCAGTGGTTTTTATCTATCCTGTGGACGACCCTATCATTATTTTTTTGATGTTCTCTTCAGTTCATATATTTTGAATAATTTGGACAAAAAATACAATTTTTATTATAGAGATATTTTTCTAAATCCTCGTCTAGTGATGAATGATTGTTCGTATATATCTGAAAGAGACATAAACGAAATTCCCGGTGTTGTTGTTCGTCCTGTAACAATTGGATATCAATTTTTAGACGAAGCTAAAGAAAACGTTAGTGAAAAAATCAATACCTATTGTAGTGTCCTAAAAAACATTCCTGTACTAAAAGCTAATCCGACAGTGGAATCTTCATTTGATATTTGGTTTGGTATTACTGGTAGTGGAAGGCAGTGTGTAAATCAAGCTTCACTATTAGATATAACGATAGATAAGCTTAGTGTCGAGCATTCGATATTGAATATATATATCGATGGCAATACCTCTAAAGAAGGTTGTTATGATTTCAACGATGAAGATTTTCTAGTATTTTTAGATATCTTGACCAAGTACAAAAATCATACACATGTGAATATTTTTAGCCTCATTGGTTTGGATTATTATCAAAAAATAAAGATATCGAAACGAATTGATTTTTTTGTCTCTAACGGAGGGACTGGCGCTTTAGTACCTGCTAAAATATGTTCAATGGCGGGTATAGTACATAGTAATCATAAGATTCGTGCTTTTGATTTCGCGTCCATGGAGAATGTGGACTTCATTAAAGGAGTTATACCACGAGAAGTCAGCAATAATCAGTCATACAAAATTTCGGAAAAAGAATATGTGTCTGTTTTAGAAAGCTATATTGTCCCATCTGATAAAAAAATTGATTTATTTGACATGAGGCACTATATAGATAAAAGACAAAATGCTGCTTTGAGATTTGTTGATGAAGTTCATCTTATTTATCCGGATGCGTATGATTTTTTACGTCGAAAAATAGAACTTTTGCAGTACCAGCAAGTATATAAGTTTCTTTGCTCTGATATACATGCGGACGAGTCCTCTCTTGTAGTAGATAAGCTAAAGAGAAGCTTTACTAGTATATTTGTTTGTCGATAGTGTACAAGTACGAATTTTAATAGCATTAAAAATAACTTTAGAGATCAACATGAATAAAACTTTTCTCGTAACTGGCGGTGCGGGCTTCATTGGTTCTGCTGTTGTCCGTGTGCTGATTCGATCTACTCAACATACTGTCGTCAACCTGGATGCGTTGACCTACGCGGGTAATCTCGAGTCTCTGTCCGATGTGGCTGATTCTGAGCGTTATCACTTCGTGCAAGCCGATATCTGCGATGGCGAGAAGATGAAGGCTGTCTTTGTGGAATACCAACCGGATATCGTGATGCACCTCGCCGCCGAAAGTCATGTCGATCGTTCCATCGATGGTCCGGCAGACTTCATCGAGACCAACATTGTCGGCACTTACCAGCTTCTGGAAGCGGCCCGTCAGTATTGGAAGGGCTTGAAGGAGTCGAATGCCGACAAGGCCGCTGGCTTCCGCTTCCACCATATCTCTACAGATGAAGTGTATGGCGATCTGGAAGGGCCGGAAGATCTCTTCACCGAGACAACCGCCTATGCACCCAGCTCCCCATACTCGGCGAGCAAGGCGAGCTCTGATCACCTTGTGCGTGCCTGGCAGCGTACCTATGGCCTGCCGACCCTGGTGACCAACTGCTCCAATAATTACGGCCCGTACCATTTCCCTGAAAAGCTCATCCCGTTGATGATTCTCAATGCCTTGGCGGGCAAGGCGCTGCCGGTGTATGGCGACGGCAAGCAGGTACGTGACTGGTTGTATGTGGAAGACCATGCTCGTGCACTGATCAAGGTCGCTTCCGATGGTGAAATCGCCGAGACCTATAACATCGGCGGCCACAACGAGAAGCAGAACATCGAAGTTGTTACCACGCTGTGTACCTTGCTCGAAGAGCTGGTACCGCAGAAGCCGGCTGGCATTGCCAAGTACGAAGATTTGATCAAGTACGTGACGGATCGTCCTGGACACGATGTGCGCTATGCCATTGATGCCGCCAAGATCGAGCGTGAACTTGGCTGGGTGCCGCAGGAAACCTTCGAGACCGGGCTGCGCAAGACGGTCGAGTGGTACCTGGCAAATGAACGCTGGTGGCAGCGTGTGCAGGATGGCAGCTATCGTGGTGAACGTCTGGGTACCGGGAGCTGATGATGTCTTCTAATAGCTTCGGTCGTATTCTGATTCTAGGCGGCAATGGCCAGGTTGGCTTTGAGCTGCAACGCAGCTTTGCGCCTTTTGGCGAAGTGCGCGCTCCCAGGCGTAATGAAGTCGATGCCAGCGACCTCGACGCTGTTGCAGCATTCATCGAGGCATATCAGCCGGGGCTGATCCTCAATGCGGCTGCCTGGACTGCGGTCGACAAGGCTGAGGCAGAGCGTGACGGTGCCATGCGCCTGAATGCTGAGCTGCCCGCATTGCTGGCTGAAAAGGCCAGTGCCTTGAACGCCACCTTGGTGCACTACTCGTCGGATTACGTCTATCCGGGTGATGGTGAGCAGTTCTGGCGCGAAGATAGCCCGACAGCGCCGCTGTCTGTCTATGGGGAAAGCAAGCTGGCAGGCGACGAAGCGGTGCTGGCGAGTGGCTGCCGCCACCTGGTGTTCCGCACCAGCTGGGTGTATGCCGCGCGTGGCAATAACTTCATGAAGACGATGCTCAAGCTGGGCCGTGAGCGTGACACGCTGAATATCGTCAATGACCAAATTGGCGCGCCGACCCCGGCCCGTTTGATTGCACAGCTGACCTGTGAAGCGCTGCGCCAGAACATCGCCAGCGGGCTTTATCATCTGGCGCCTCAAGGCACGGCCAGCTGGCATGGTTTTGCGCAAGCTATCTTCCGCATGGCCATCGAGCAGGGCGAAACCTTGGCGATCGATCCCGAAACACTGGGTGGTATCCCGACTGTCGACTATCCAACGCCTGCTGCGCGCCCGCTGAATTCACGCTTGACATTGAGCAAGTTGGAAGAGGCACTGAATTGCGTGCTACCGAGTTGGGATTCTCAGCTATCACTGACCTTGAAAGAACATCTCGATCGTTGAGCCGGGCTCGTACATTATAAGTACCAGCTTGTGATAGCAAAGACTGATCTGTTTGATTTATCATGATGACCGCGGGTTAGACCGAACGACTCAATTTTCCACGTAATGTTAAACGTCGACTCGACAAGGAGTTTTCATATGTCACGTAAGGGTATCATTCTCGCCGGTGGTTCCGGTACACGTCTACATCCGATAACTCGTGGTGTTTCCAAACAATTGTTGCCTATCTATGACAAGCCGATGATCTTCTATCCGGTTTCTGTCCTGATGCTGGCTGGTATCCGTGAGATTCTGGTCATTTCCACACCGGAAGACCTACCGCAATATGAGAAGCTGCTGGGCAACGGTGAGCAGTATGGCGTACGTATTGAGTATGCTGTGCAACCTAGTCCGGATGGCCTAGCACAGGCTTTTATTATCGGTGAGCAGTTCATTGGAGATGATTCGGTGTGTCTGGTACTGGGTGACAATATTTTCCATGGTCAGCACTTCTCTGAGCAGCTCAACCGTGCTGCGGCACAACCGAGCGGGGCAACGGTTTTCGGCTATCTGGTACAAGACCCAGAGCGCTTCGGTGTGGTGGAATTCGACGAAGATGGCAAGGCGATTTCCATCGAGGAAAAGCCGTCGAAGCCCAAGTCTCCGTACGCCGTGACAGGCCTATATTTCTACGATAACGATGTAGTCGAGATTGCCAAAGCCGTTGAACCTTCTGAGCGTGGCGAGCTGGAAATCACCAGCATCAACAATGCCTACCTGGAACGCGGTGACCTGCGTGTCGAGCGCTTGGGACGCGGCTTCGCCTGGCTGGATACCGGCACCCACGATAGCTTGTTGGAAGCAGGCCAGTACGTACAGACCATCGAGCATCGTCAGGGACTCAAGGTGGCATGCCTGGAAGAGATTTCCTGGACCAACGGCTGGATCACCGACGAGCAACTGGAAGAGCAGGGGACAGCACTGAAGAAAACTGGTTATGGCCAGTATCTACTCAAGCGCCTCGAAGATAAGCGTTGTGGTAATCAATAATCGTTCTAACTGGATATCGAAAATGTCTGAACTAAAATTACTGGAAAATATTGTAGAAAAGGTAAGTTTTCAGTTAGATGAGATTTGTGCTTTACGACAAGATTTTACGAAAAAAGAAGACGATAGTTTTGTCAGTAAGGGAGACTTGCTTGTACAAGATATTGTTGTAGGGTTAGTCAAAAAATATTTACCAGAACATGATGTTATATCTGAAGAAGATGCTCCATTTACTGATGTGAGTTTTGATGATAATGGATCTTATGTAATCATTGATCCTATCGATGGTACAGAAAACTTTGTCTCTGGCCTCAAGGAATGGGGAGTTGGTGTTTCCATCTATACTGATGGTAAGCATATGGCGTCATTAATTCATCTTCCAGAAATCAATGATTACCTAATGACAGGGATGAAAACAGACAAATATAAATCCAGGATCATTGGGTTGTCGTCATCGTTACAAAAAAGCGATTTGCTTTCACTGCCTGATGAGGGCTTCGAATATCGTATTATTGGATGCTCGATGTATAATATGCTTTCTGCAGTACGTGGCGCTTATGTCAAGTTTGAAAATGTGAAAGGTGTCAATTGTTGGGATGTGTTACCAGGGCTGAATCTTGCGCTAGAGCATGATACCTATGCGGAAGTTGACGATGCTCCCTATCGTGGTCAAATTCTGTTTCCAACACAAAAGTATAAAATTAAACTCTCATCAGAAGGTGGTTTGTAATGAAAGATTTACTAATAGAAGCAATTGGGAAAAAAGCAGATAAAGATATCTATATTCTGGGGAAAGGGTCTACCATAGACGAGTTCGATCTTGGTGCTTTGAAAGATAATATAATAATAAATACCAATGATACAGAATTGCTACTTCCTGGTGAAATCTGTGTTTTTCATCATGGCTGGGTTCTGGATGTATTGGAGCAAAAAGGGCCTCAGGCGAAGCTTTATATCAGTGATCGTTCCGTGGTAGGTGCAGATTCCAGTATTTCGGCTGAGTATGTTGCCAATAATCCAGACAATGCAGATTTTTTATTGAATCGCTTTTACTCCTCAGATATTCATATAGAAAGTTCTGTTCTTATCTCTGCATTGAAGATCGCTAACTTATTATCAAAAGAGATAGGCTCGAATAAGAATGTCTATTTGTTAGGCTTTGATTTTACAGTAAAGACTGGCTTTACAGACCAGATGCCCATCCACATGAAGGAAAGTGAAAAAGAGTACGTAGAGAAGACCTTGAAAGCGCAAGAGCATTTACTCGAAATGCTGCTTTCTGAACCAGACCGCTTGAGCATTAATATCAAGCACGTTGGTGCAAGACCCTATAGTTCTTTTACTGTCGATGCCTTCAAAAAACTGACTGATACCAATCGCTATAGTGATATTTATAATATATCTTCACGCAATAAAGAGGATTCCATAGTAAAGGTTATTGCAGAGATTACGACCAATCACTTTGGTGATCGGGAACGCCTGAAATCGATGATAATAGCCTCAAAGGTAGCTGGAGCTGACTATATAAAGCTCCAGAAGCGCGATGTTGAGAGCTTTTATTCTCAGGAAAAGCTGGCGAGTGAATACCGCTCTCCGTTCGGGAATACTTTCCGTGATTACCGTCATGGTATTGAGTTATCTCATGACGATTTTCTATTTGTTGATGATCTGTGTAAAAAGTTGGGAATAGGGTGGTTCGCCTCTGTCTTGGATTATCCATCTTATCTGTTCATCAAACAATTTGATCCAGATATGGTCAAGCTGCCTTCGACTATCTCTGAGCATACAGAGTTCTTGGAAGCCGTTGCGAACGACTTCAAGAAGGATGTCGTTATTTCGACAGGGTATACTCATCCTGACTATGAAAAATTTATTCTTGATACCTTCAAGAATGTAAGAAATGTTTATCTTCTTCAGTGTACTTCAGCTTATCCTACGGCTAATGAAGCCACTCAAGTGGGTGTAATTCGTCATTACTATAATCTCTCTCGAGAGTATAATAATGTGATACCAGGATTTTCTAGTCATGATATTGGAAGTCTATGCTCCATGATGGCAGTAGCGGCCGGTGCCAGGATGATAGAAAAGCATGTCAAGTTCGGTGATGTATCGTGGTCACATTTTGACGAGGTAGCTGTGGATCTCGTTAATGGGGATTATGCTAAGGTTGTTGATGATATCCGAACAGCAGAAAGAATAGTAGGTAGTGAGATTAAAGAGGTACATTCCACCGAGCATCATAAATATTGGGTTAATAAATAAGTAGTCGAGGTAGTGATGAAAACTGTAGCGTTTGTACCAATGAAGCTAAACAATGAAAGAGTTCCTGGGAAAAATACAAAAAAATTCAGTAATGGTATTCCTTTATATCGCTATATCTTAAATGCTTTGTTGAATTCCGATGGTATAGATGAAGTCTATGTTTTCTGTAGTGATATAGAATTTTCTAAAGAGATGCCTGCAGGAGTCAAATATCTATTACGTTCTTCGGAGTTAGACCAGAATTCTACTAAGATAAATGAAGTCATGCTCTCCTTTGCAAACGAAATAAAAGCAGATAATTATGTTTTAGCGCATGCTACTGCACCATTTATCTCCTCTGAGACTATAAAAAAAGCTGTTGATAAAGTTGCTTATGAGGGATGCGATTCTTCAATGACTGTTCATAAGCTACAAGAGTTCATTTGGAAGGACGGCCAACCTGTAAATTATAATCCATCAGAAATACCGCGCACTCAAGATCTGCCGCCATATTATATAGAAACCACAGGGTTATATGTGTATAAAAGAGATCTTATTGTAAATCATAATCGACGCATCGGTGATAACCCAGGTTTAATTGAGGTTTCATCTATTGAATCTGTCGATATCAATAATCCGATAGATTTTGATATAGCTAACATTATATCGTCAAAAGTTACTGCTCCTTCTATATAAGGGATATTTTAATGAAGTACGCAAAACTCGCCATCCCGGATGTCGTGCTGTTGACTCCCCAAAAGTTCGGTGACGAGCGTGGTTTCTTCATGGAAACCTTCCGTCAGAGCGAATTCGTGGAACACTGCGGTAACTACACCTTCGTACAGGACAACCACAGCAAGTCCCGCCAGGGCATTCTGCGCGGCCTGCACTATCAGCTGAATCAGCCGCAGGGCAAGCTGGTGCGTGTCACTCAGGGAGCAGTCTTCGACGTCGCGGTCGATATGCGCAAGAGCAGCCCGACGTTCGGTCAATGGGTAGGTGCGCACCTGAGTGAAGACAATCAGCAGATGTTGTGGGTACCACCGGGATTTGCACATGGTTTCTATGTGATTAGCGAGTCGGCAGAATTCCAGTACAAGTGCACGGACTACTATGCGCCGGGCGATGAGTATTCTCTGAAGTGGAACGACGCCACGGTGGGTGTTGAATGGCCTCTGGTCAACGGAGAGCCACCCCAGCTTTCTGGCAAGGATGAAGAAGGCAAGCCTTTTGAAGAGGCTGCAGTGTTCGCCTGATAAGAAGACGTCGTATCACTGCAGTATTGCGGAGTGATACGACGTCATATGCCTGAGTATTGTCAAGGGTATATCGAGATCGTAAATTAAGGGATTGGTGATAAGATGAAGAATACTCGTCAGGCACTCAGGGAATTCGGCGCCAGCTTCATGGGGCCTGCGTTCCTTGTGTATGCAAAGGCAGTAGAAATACAAGGTGCGGGGCGGGTACCGGTATGTCTGGCACGAGAGGGCTGGTGTTTCGAGCGACTGTTGTCTCACCTGAATACCCAAGGACATATCGAGCTGGAGCATGCCCCGCAGTATCTGAAGGTTTCACGTACCTTGTTGTTCCGCGCCAATCTCGGCCATGACTTTCTCTGGCCGTTGGCGCTTGCCAACAACTTTGAAGGCTCAATGCTTGATCTCATGCGCAAGCGGTTTGGCTTGCAGATGCATGAAGCATTCAGTGTCTTGCCAGGCGAGCTGTTGCAGATGGAGGTCAAGCTGCCTGAGCAGCAGGCGGATGCCATCATGTGGCTGGAGCCTCACTTGCCGAGGTTGAAGGCCCTGGTCGCTCCTACCTTGCAGGGCGTGATGGCGTATCTTGAGGCGCTCGGTCTGAAAACCGGCCCGCAGCCCATGATGCTTGACCTGGGCTACTCGGGGACTATCCAGAAAGTATTGACTCGTATGCTGGAGCGTGACACGCACGGACTGTATTACGTCACGACCAAGCAGAGCGGTAGCCAGCACGGAAAGGGTGTGGCAACGCTGGAGGGTGTTTTCCAAGAGAATGCTGCGTGGGGCGAAGGCTTCCAGATGCTGGACCGATCACTATTGTTCGAGTCGTTGATGACAGCGCCGCATGGCCAGGTGGTCGACGTGCGTGAGGATAGCGAGGGAGGTTTCGAGTTTTGCTATGGCCGTCAGGCGGCGACGCAGCGACATTTTCAGGATTTGCAACAAGTCTTCGATGGTGCCATTGAGCAAGTGGCCACCTGGTTGGCAGGTGGAGTCACCTTCACCTCTGAAGAAGTTGAGCAGATGTATGAGAGTTTTGCCACGCGACAGGGAGGGATTCCCCAGTGCGCCTGGCATCTATTCTTTGTCGATGATGACTTCTCGGGTAATGGAATTCTCAATCCACTCGCCCTTTTCAACATTTGATCGAGAGACATCATGAAAGCGTTCAACATCTTCAACAAGCGTAAACAAGAGGCCTTATCTGTCGTGGATCAGACCCAACTACAACAAGCTGAGGCGCTTGGTCTCTTCGATGCGGGTTGGTATCAGCAGCAATACGGCCAGAAGTTTGCGAGCTCGGCAGATGCCTTCCAGGACTATCTCCACAAATCCCGTTTTGCACCGGTGCATCCGTCACCCGCCTTCGATGGTGAAAGCTACCATCGCATGTATATGGACGTATTCTATGACCAGCAAAGCCCACTGTTCCATTATCTGAAGAACGGCAAGCAGGAAGGGCGCCAGCATGTCCCGCTGACGCCTCGCTGGGTACCCAATTCCCGCATGCCGTTGGACACCGCCCTGACAGAAGCCGCCAGTCAGTTGAAGATGGCCATCTGCTTGCACGTCTTTTATGAAGACTTCATTGATCGCTTTGCAGAAGCGCTCAATGATATGCCGATCAAAGTGGATGTTCTGTTGACCCTGGCGGCAGGAGTCGATGAAACTCGCGCCCGCAAGACCTTCGCGCGTCATGCCTGCGTCTCCCGTGTTGAGACACGGCGGGTTCCCAACCGCGGACGCAACTTTGGCCCGCTTCTGGTCGAATACGCAGACCAACTCAAGAATTATGATCTCTTCTGCCACCTGCACTCCAAGAAATCACTGTATTCAGGGCGTGAGCAGACTCAGTGGGCCGACTATCTCACCGAGTTTTTGCTGCGCGACAAATCTGTGGTCAAGCGTGCACTGAACGCCTTCGCGGCAGACGATAGCCTGGGACTCTACTATCCCACGACATTCTGGATGATGCCGAGCTGGGTCAACCATCAGACCATGAACAAGGGTTTCATGCGTGAGTGGCAGGAATCCCTCGAGATAGAGCACGTGAATGACTTCTTGAGTTACCCGGCCGGCGGCATGTTCTGGGCGCGGCCGATGGCACTCAAGGGCATCGCGGATCGAGCCTGGAAGTATGAGGACTTCCCGGAGGAGCCACTCCCCAATGATGGCTCGCAATTGCATGCGTTGGAGCGCGTATTGGGAGCACAGGCCGAGAATCTTGGCTATCGACAATTCTTCTATCACCCCTCCGGTGGTGATTTCACGGCCGATCAAAGCTATATCACCGCCAGTTATCATGGTTCCATCGAGCAGCACTTGCCCGCGATCCAAGCGCATCAGATCATCAGCTTCGATGTGTTTGATACGCTGGTGCGTCGTGAATTTACCGTAGCGGATTACGCCAAGCTGAAATTGGGCAAGTGGTTGGTGGAGCAGGGCGTCGTGACATCTGCCCATGACTTCGTGGCATTGCGCAACAAGGCAGAGTTCACGTTGCGCAAGCGCGCCAACTTCCAGGGTGATATCTGTATCGATGCCATCTACGATGAACTCGCGGATGTTCTGAAGGTCACAAAGGACGTCGCGCAAGGGTGGATGCAGCGTGAATTCGAGCTGGACCTTGCGATGATTCAGCCCAAGGATGAAATGGTGGAGCTGTTCAACCACCTCGGGTCCTCCGGTCACGTCCTGTGGGTCATCTCTGATACCTACTACACACGTGATCAGGTTGGCTTGATGTTGCGCAAGGCAGGTGTTGCGGCGGCTTATCGCCTGATGGTGTCCAGTGAGGAAGGCAAACGCAAGGACAGCGGCACCATGTGGGCCATGGTGAAGGAAGACCTTGCCAATGAGCATGGCCGTAGTCACCTGCATATCGGTGACAACGTTGTTGCCGACGCTCAGCGTCCGGGGGATATGGGGCTGGTGTGCTTCCATATCCTGCATCCAATGGACAAGTGGCGTGCTCTGGGCATGCCAGATGTTCTCAATGGCAAGGCTGCACTGGATGAAGCCCAGATTCTGAAATGGGGCGCTCTGGTGAGCCAGATCGGCCGTAACCCGTTCATTGGTGAATGAAAATGAAAAATCTCATTATACATGCTGGGCCACACAAGACAGGTACTACTTATATCCAAGGTTTGCTGCATAACAACAAGGATCTTCTACAAGCCAGTTCTATCTCTTATCCCGATGCTTACTATCTTTTCCTGGGGCATCATTATCTCTGTAATGCCTTGAATGGTAATGAGACAATCGAGGCGATACGGGAAAAAATAGAATCCTCGGTTGGCAGTGCAACTACATGTATATTATCGAGTGAAAATTTCATATTTCTTACCGATAAAGGTATGAAAAAGCTAAAAGAAATATTTCCATCGGTTACCATACGATTTGTCCTATTCTCACGACGGCCATCGTTACGCCTTATCTCACGTTGGCATGAAGAGGTTAAGCAGGGAGGGAGTGAATCACTCGAAAGTTATTTGGTCAAGCATATAATTCGACCAATGCAAAGCACAGAGCTTAATATTGTCAACTATATCAAAAAAGTAGAGTCCATCTTCGGGAAGAATGTTTGCTACTTGGCTGACTACGAGTCAGCCAGTAAAAATAAAAACGTGATGGCTGTGTTTCAAAAAGCAGCAGATATAGATGTCGATATCGCTGATACTAGCACTATAGTCAATAAAATGACCCCTCTAGGTGAAATCGAAGTCATTAGAGGGATCAACCTTGTTGCCGGAAAGAATGGTGTTCTTAAGGGAAGTAATATTCGCGAAGCTTATTATGAGCTTGTGAAACAAGACGAGAGTTTCCAGATTGCCTGTTCAGATTTGATATCAAAAATAGATGAAAGGTCTCATTCTCTCGATATCGGTAATACTGGATTTGATATAACTATTGCCGAAATACTGAAAAATAATTATGCATCACAGATAGTGAATGAAATATCAACTCCCGAAAGAAAAACGATCGACTATCCATCAACCGAATGGTCTATGGATCCTGAACTACAGGATGCATTCAGAATAATTTCTGATTACGTCATAGAGTCCTTATAAACTTTATACCCCATCTGTATTTCATAAGATGGGGTAACCTTGTTGGAGAAAACATGCAGTTTACTTTTGGTGTTGAAAAAGACTTCTTTATTGGTAGTGTTTATTGTCGATATCATTTGTTCGATATCAGTAAACCTGTGGTTATCACATTTGCACCAGATAATGTTGGCTTGCTCGATAAGGAAATGCTAAGTAAGGGTCGTACTCCATGGGGATTTAAATATATATCAAAGCTAGGGTTCAATGTTATTTCGTTTGCTGAAATGCGACACGATAACAGTTACTATAGAAATTCTGAATTCATAAACTCTATAGATATAATCTCTGCGGCAATACCGAAATTTCCAGAACGTCTGGGATATGGTGGCAGCATGGGAGGATATGGTGTTACGGCATTTGCAAATTCATTAAAGCTAGATAGACTTTTAGCATTCAATCCTATATCAACTCGAAATAAAAATATTGCTTCTTGGGACTTTGAAGCAAAGAGATCTCTATGGTCCTTTGAACAAGATTGGGAAGGTTATTGTAGTGATGGTGCAGAGTCGCAATGTTCTGGATATATAATATACGACCCACTTTATGATCTAGATAAGAAGCATGCTAAGCGTTATACAAAGCTAAAGCACCTCAAGTTGCCAGGTGTAGGTCACGGTGTAGCCAATTATATGCAACAGCTTGGGATGTTAGATACAGTAGTCAAAGAGTTTCTGGATGGTAAGATTGATGAAAAAAAATTCTATAAAAATGCGAGAATGAGAAGAAAGCTACAACATTACTATACTTGGATGACAGGAAAAGAAAATAAGTACCTTACGCCAAAGAGGAAGTCGATTATAGAAAAATATAGAGATAAAATGTTTGCAGAGACAAGTGATAATAATATATCCTCAGGAAAAATCAGTGATGTGAGTGCTAAAAAAATATCTTCAGGAAAAATTGATGGAGAAGATGTAAACAACTTGTTGGAGGCTGCGATTATACTAGAAAAAAACGACATTAAACTGTCTTATAGTTTAATGCGGATAGCAAGGCAATATCGTCCCAAAGGAGTTAAGATACTTCGTAAGCTGAAAGAGTATGAAATAATAATTGGCAATACTTTAATAGATGAGTAGATATAATTTTAATGTCTACGTGTTTTACTGCCTAAATATAATGATAAAAATTTTCAATATAACGATAGTTTCCATGACTTTCATTACATTCCTATAAATCTAATCTATATCAATGTACGGAATTAGTTCTTAAAAACTGGGGATTCAGATTATTTAATTATTTTTATTGGAAAGTTTGAACTTTCATTTATAAATCTTTACGTTATTCAGTTTGTGTGTGATAATATTTTTATTACTCGGCTGCAATGCTTGGCCGCAGGTTCTGAGTGCAACACCTGAGTTTCCCTGTAAGGTATTGCGCTCATGTCATACTCAGAACTCAGTGTTACCGATCGTGCTACTATCCAAGTTTACCTCTCTCAAGGCTCGAGCCTTCGAGCCTTGAGCCTTGAGCCTTGAGCCTTGAGCCTTCGAGCCTTCGAGCCTTCGAGCCATTGCTCGTTGCCTGAGTCGTTCTCCCTCTACTATCAGCCGCGAAATTCGCCGAAATAGTGAGTCGGACAACGACTACCGAGCTCAACGTGCGCAAGCGTCACGACTCAAGCGTCGACGCTTTTGCCGGCCCAAGCGAAAGCTTTCCATCGATAGTGAGCGGTTCAGGCTTGTCGAGTACCTTCTTCGCCGCTACTTGTCTCCAGAGCAGATCGCCGGCAGGCTTCGACACATGGACTTACCCAAGCTTGAAGACGCCTATGTCTGTCGCGAGACGATTTACACCTCCATCTATGCGCTGCCGGTTGGGCAACTGCGCAAAGAGCTCTTCCATTGCCTGCGGCAGGGCAAAAGTAAGCGTAAGCCCCGTCGTGGTGAGACGGACCGGCGAGGTCAGATCCCCGACATGGTCAGCATTCACCTTCGCCCGCCCGAGGTGAACAAGCGCGAGATGCCTGGGCACTGGGAAGGCGACCTGATCAAGGGCAAAGGCAATGCCTTAGCGGTTGGCACTCTTGTAGAGCTCAGTAGCGGATACTTGATACTGGCAAAGATGCATGATGCCACGGCGACCCCTGCCGTAGAGGGCTTCAGTGCCGCCCTGAACAGAATGCCGTTGGCAGCACGAAAGACTCTGACGTATGACCAGGGACGAGAAATGGCCAGGCATGCCGCTATCACGCAAAATACTGGCGTCGCCATCTACTTCTGTGATCCGCATAGCCCTTGGCAAAGAGGCAGCAATGAGAATATCAATGGCCAGATTCGCCAATACCTCCCCAAGGGAACGGACTTGTCACTGACCAGTCAGGAAGAGCTAGATGCCATTGCCTTCGAGCTGAATATGCGGCCCCGAAAACGCTTCGACTTCAAATGTCCTATCGAGGTGATGAATGAACTGATGGCAAAGCACAATGAAGTCCTACCCTCAATTCAATAGGGGTGTTGCACTCAGAGCCCAGGGAAAATGCATGAAAAACCGCTCTACGACGGGCCTCGTAGCGCTTTACCAAAAGGACCTCATGTGGTCATTTAGCAGCTTTCGCTCATGGATGATCCGATGCTGACACCGTCTCTTATGCACCA
>NZ_JADPPY010000026.1:0-51807 GCF_018340035.1 Cobetia sp. MC34 | reverse complement strand
ATGCTCTGCTTGGGCGAATGAGATCTGCTTCATCGGATGGCTCTATCAGGCGGTAGCGATATTGCTAGATTCTACCCCGTCGGTGGCGATCAGGCACCAACGGCAGGATTTGTGCAGTGTTTCCCTAGCGAATTAATTCCCAAATAGGTAATGAGCGACAATCCTTACCGAAATGCCTTTAACCATAAGGTATAGCTGATGGACTGAAGAGCACACGCTATGCTGGGATTGCGCGATGACACGATTCATCTCTACAATCTTGCACGATTAAGTTTCACAAGTTGATGTCACTTACCCTAGCCCTCATTGGACGAGCTACGCCATGTCACGAATACTTCAATGGTCGATCACGGTTGCCCTCGCCGGCTTCCTGTTCGGTTTCGATACCGCCGTCATCTCAGGAGCTGATACTGCACTGCAAAGTCAGTGGGGTCTCAGCGATCTGGACCACGGCCTCATCATCATGTCGATGGCACTTTGGGGCACGGTAATCGGCGCCATTTTCGGCAATTGGCCAACCGACCACTTCGGGCGCCGAGCCACGTTGATCGGCATCGGCATCCTGTATCTGGTCTCGGCGTTGGGCTCCGCTCTGGCCACTGATCCATATGTGTTCTCGTTCTTCCGTCTGCTGGGCGGGCTGGGCGTGGGGGCCTCTTCCGTTGCGGCGCCTATCTACATCTCGGAAATCGCACCGCGCGAACGGCGTGGAGCGCTGGTCGGGCTCTATCAGTTCAACATCGTCTTCGGGATTCTGATCGCTTTTGTCTCCAACTACTTCATCGGCTTCATCGATGGCGAGAACTGGCGCTGGATGTTGGGCGTGGAAGCTGTGCCTGCCGCGCTCTATCTGTTGATGATCTGCAAAGTGCCACGTAGCCCGCGCTGGTTGATTCTCAAGCGTAATGATGAAGCTGGAGCAGCCGAGATCATCAAGCTGATCAACCCCAAGGCCGATATCGCCGAAGAAATCGCCATCATTCGTGGCACCGAGAGCGAGGGGAGTGCCAAGCAACATACCCGCCTGTTCGCCTGGCGCTACCGCCTGCCTATCCTGTTTGCTTTCCTGATTGCCGCATTCAATCAACTTTCTGGCATCAACTTCATCATCTACTACGCACCGCGGATTTTGGCCGAGGCTCAGCTCGAATCTAGTGCTGCATTGCTCTCTACAGCGGGAATCGGGGTCATCAATCTGATATTCACAATGCTGGGTATGTCATTGATCGACAAACTGGGGCGCCGGACCCTGATTCTGATCGGCTCCGCCGGGTACCTTGTATCACTGTGCCTAATCTCTTGGGCATTCTATCTGCAAGACTTCTCCGCCATGGGCGGGTATGGCGTGCCGATGCTGCTTGGCGTATTCATCGCTGCACATGCCATGAGTCAGGGTGCTGTAATCTGGGTATTCATCTCTGAAATCTTCCCCAACAAGGTACGCGCCATGGGTCAGTCCTTCGGCAGCTCCGTGCACTGGATCTTCGCGGCACTGATCGCGCTGCTGATGCCGACCATCCTCAGCCACTTCAGTGGCGGGCCGGTGTTCGCCTTCTTTGCCTTCATGATGCTGCTGCAACTAGTCTTCGTTCTGTTCTTCATGCCCGAGACCAAAGGTGTCTCGCTTGAGGAACTGCAGGGCCGCCTGATTCGTCCCTCACGCAAGGAGAAGGCCGCGGAGCTCGCGCCACAAGGCAACTACTAATGCTCTGAATGTCTGGGCTTTGACACTGTTACGACAGTGTCGCCGGGCCTGACTCAACATCGCTATCCAGACGCCGACACCCCGCCCTGTGCGGGGTGTCGGCGTTTGTGGCTCTGGCGGCCATGTCAGGCATGAGACCAGGTCCGCCAAGTGATCATGCCCGTCATAAGAACACCCCCGTCGTGCGTCGCCTCACGCCACGGGGAACGGCTCCGCTGACAACAACGCACATGGCTTGCTCCCCCTCCTCCTTACGACGACATGCGCCAGATCGCTACGTGCAAATAGCGTGGTATCGGCGCCGGCTCAATCGCCAGCCTGAGCGGCGATTTTCAGCGCCATATGTCGGGATTATTACGGATATATTCTTTGGTCTCGTCATTCTTGCCAAGGTATTCAAAACAGTGAAAAGATCGCTTCCGAAACGTTTCGGATAACGGTTTCCGCTCACAGTTACCGCAAAGGAAAAGTGCCATGCCGCCGAACATCACACTCAAGCATCTCGCCAGCCAGCTGGGCCTGTCGGTCACGACGGTCTCGCGGGCATTGGGCGGATTCGAGGATGTCAGCGCCACGACCCGTGAGCGGGTGCAGGCCTACGCCAGTGAAGTGGGCTACAAGCCCAATCAGAGCGCACGCCGCCTGAAAACAGGCCGCACCTCCTCGGTGGGCTACATCATGAACGGCGCCCAGGGCGACTTTCGTGATCAGTTCAACACCCGCCTGCTGGTCGCGCTGGGCCAGGCGCTGCACGACGCCGCACCGGAACATGACCTCATCGTCACCACGGTGCCCGAGGACCGCGACGAACTGGACACCTACAAGCGCTTCATCGATGGCGGCAAGGTCGATTCCTTCGTGGTGGCCCGTACCCGCATTCAGGACCCGCGCGTCGACTTCCTGCTCGACAGCGGCATCCCCTTCGTCACTCACGGTCGTACCGGCCGCGCCAGCGAGCACGACTGGGTCGACATCAATGCCGCCGACGGCTTCATGCGCGCCACCCGCCATCTGATTGGCCTGGGCCATCGCAATATCCTGTTCCTCAATTTCTTCAGCGACCTCTACACCGCCGTCGAACGTGAGACCGGCTATCTGCAGGCGATGCATGACGCCGGCCTCGCGCCCAGCTCGCGCCATTGCCCGCACGGCTATGCCAGCGCCTATCAGGTCGCCCATGAAGCGCTGTCCGGGGCCAACGCCCCCACCGCCTTCGTGTGTGCCAGCGACATCTTCGCCTACGGCGTGATGGAAGCGGTCAGCGCCTGCGGCCATACACCCGGCGAGGACATCGCCATCATCGGCGCCGATAACCTGCCGCCGCAGATGTACCGCCAGCCCAGCCTCAGCACCCTGGACATCTCGTTCGAGACCGTCAGTCAGGCGCTGATCGAACTGGTGCTGGCGCCGCAGGATGGCGCGCCACGCCATCGCTGCTTCGATTACGACCTGCTGCTGCGCGATACCACTGCCTGAGCACACAGGACCATCGACTGACCTCACGACGCCAGACGCCTGACCGCAAAACGCCTGATCGCAAAATGCCTGATCGCAAAATGCCACCGTCAGAACGTGGTCAGCGTGACGCCAGAAAAACAACACCCGACCGGGGAGACCTCCATGCGCAAGATGCCAACCGCCCTCGCTTTGCTGGCGCTGCTGGGCAGTACGTCCGCCCTCGCTGACATCACCTTCTTCAGCACCCAGGCCAGACCGCTGGAAGAGGCCCAGCAGATGCGCGAGATCGCGCTGGCACCCTACGCTGAGGCCATCAATTACATGCCGCAGGAGACGGGCGCCTTCCTGTCGCGTCTCGAGGCCGAGAAGACCAGCCCCGATGGCGCGTTGGATCTGCTCGGCGGGCTGCACGGCGAACTGGGGTCGCTGACGCCCAGCATTCTGGCGCCGCTGGATGACCTGCAAGGCTCGCTTGCGGACGCGGGCATCAGCCAGCAGTACATGACGCTGGGCAAGCTGGGCGGCGACCAGCAGCGCTACATTCCGTGGATGCAGGCGACCTACATCATGGCCGCCAATCGCAAGGCGCTGCCCTACCTGCCTGAAGGCGCCGACCTGAACGCGCTGAGCTATGACGAGCTGCTGGCATGGGGCCGCAACATGCAGGAAGCCACCGGCAGCCCCAAGCTGGGCTTCCCGGCCGGTCGCAAGGGGCTGATCCACCGCTTCCTGGAAGGCTATCTCTACCCATCCTTCACCCACTCGGTGGTGCGTGAGTTCCGCAGCGATGACGCCGTGGCCATGTGGCAGAAGTTCCGCGAGATCTGGGCGGTAACCAATCCGCGCTCCACCGCCTACGGCTTCATGCAGGAACCGCTGCTCAATGGCGAGGTGTGGGTCGCCTTCGATCACACCGCGCGCTTGAAGGATGCCTTCAACAAGCAGCCGGATCAGTACGTGGCCTTCCCGGCCCCTGCCGGCCCCAGCGGACGCGGCTACATGCCGGTGGTCGCTGGCCTGGCGGTACCCGCCAATGCCACGAATCCCGATGCCTCGCGCAAGCTGGTCCGCTATCTGATGACGCCGGAAGCCCAGATTCGCACCCTGCGGGCCACCAACTTCTTCCCGGTAGTAGAGGCTGGGCTGCCCGATGACCTGCCCGCCAGCATTCGCATGTCCGGCAAGGCGGTCGCGGCCCAGTCCTCCGCTGATGACGCCGTGCTCTCGCTGCTGCCCAGTGGCCTGGGCCAGCAGTCGGGCCTGTTCAACAAGATCTACCGCGATGCCTTCGTGCAGATCGTACTGCGCGACACCGACATCGAGGAGACACTGGATATCCTCGCCCCGCGCCTGCAGACGCTGATCAACACATCAGGCGCAGGCTGCTGGCTCCCGGATACGCCCAGCGACGGCCCCTGCCCGGTCAAGTAAGCCGCTGGCACCAGAACGCAACACTCAAGAACGCATCACTCGTCACACACGCAATACAGCAGCAGCAACGGCACCCCCCGACGGGTCGCCATGACGGAACGCCAACCCCTGTCATGCCGACCCGGTGCCACCAAACCATTCCGACAAGCCATCACAACAACGCCAAAGGTGAGCAAAGATGAAGCACGATCGCTGGCTACCTTATTACCTGATCGCCCCCAGCCTACTGTTCATGGGTGCCTTCTTTCTCTATCCGTTCATCCAGATCTTCGCCGAGGCCTTCACCAGCAGTGACAGCAACGTGGGCCTAGCCAACTTCACGCGCATCTATCAGGACTTCAACTTCTGGCCGTCACTCAAGAACACCCTGCTGCTGACCGGGGTCGTGGTGCCGCTGCAGCTGGTGCTGGCCATCGGCATGGCGCTGATAGTCACCAAGATGAACAAGGGGCGCGACAGCATCCTCTACATCTGGACCATCCCGCTGGGCATCTCCGATCTGGCCGCCGGCATCATCTGGCTGGCGATCCTCGAGCAGTTCGGCTTCCTCAATAGCTTCCTGAGCGCGGTCAGCGTGATCGATGCGCCGGCGTCCTGGCTCAACTATCAGAATGTCTTCGCGCTGTTCCTGGCCGTGGTGGTCGCCGAGATCTGGCGCGGTACCGCCATCGTGCTGGTGATCCTGGTGTCGGGCATGGGGCTGATCCCCAAGGAATATGACGAGGCCGGTCAGGTGTTCGGCGCCAGCTACTGGCAGCGCCTGTGGAAGATCACCCTGCCGATGCTGCGCCCCAGCATCCAGTCGGCGCTGATTCTGCGCACCCTGCTGGCACTCGAGGTCTTCGCGGTAGTGATGATGCTGGGCGGCAGTGACATGCCGGTACTGATGAGCGAGACCTTCGACTGGCAGTTCCTCTACCAGCAGACAGGTGCCGCTGCGGCCTACGCGGTGTTGATCATGCTGATCTCGGTGGTCATCACCGGCTTCTACATCAAGCTCCTCAATGTGCCGAAGGAGGCCCGCTGATGAAATCCTCTTCTTCCGAGGCCGTCATGCCGTCATCTCTTTCATCACGCTCAGGCGACTCCTCACGCCAGGTGGCGCAGACCGCCCACAAGCCACGTCGCAATGACATGGCCTGGAAATGGCTGTTCCGGGCTGGCGTCTCGATCTTGGTGCTGTGGGTGCTGGTGCCCATCGCCCTGCTGATGCTCAACAGCGTCAGCACGCCGGAGCAGATCACCGGCTGGCCCAAGACCCTGACCCCGGCGCTGAGCTTCGAGACCCTCGACTTCTTCTGGCACTACCAGGGCGTGATCAGCGCACTGGGCAACTCGCTGCTGGCCGCCGTCTTCACCATGGTGATCGCCATCGTGCTCGGCGCACCGGCAGGCTATGCGCTGGCCCGCTTCGTGTTCCCGGGCATGAATGCCTACCGCATGATCATCATCCTGTCGCGGGCCTTCCCGATGCCGCTGCTGGCGCTGCCGCTGGCCGTCATCTTCATCCAGGTCGGCATCGATGACTCCATCCTGGGTCTGGCGATGGTGCACGCCACCCTGGCACTGCCGTTTGCGGTGCTGACCACCTCCAGCCTGTTCATGGGCATTCCGGTGGAACTCGAGGAAGCCGCCTGGCTGATGGGCTGCAACCGCTGGCAGGCCTTCCGCCGCGTAGTGCTGCCGCTGGCCGCCCCGGGCATCACCGCCTCGGCCGTGTTCGCCTTCGTGATCTCGTGGAACGAGGTGTTCGCCTCGGCAATCCTCACCGTCGAGAACCGCACCCTGACCGCCTTCCTGGTGCAGAGCCTTTCCGAGTCACCTGCCGAGATCAAGTATGCCGGTGGTCTGATTCTGGTCGTCCCGGCGCTGCTGTTCCTGTTCGCGATCAGGAAGTACCTGTTCAGCATGTGGGGCATTTCCAACCGCTAACGTACGCCCGCTCATCAGGCCAATGACCGGCGGCGATCTTCATCGTCTCTCGCAAGCGAGTTCACTTCCTCGCCGCCGCTCTCGATCAAAGGAGTCAGACCATGTCAGCCATCCAAATCAGCGCCGTACGCAAGCAGTTCGGCAAGCAGGAAATCCTCAAGTCCATCGATCTCGAGATCCGCGACAAGGAATTCACCGTGCTGCTCGGCCCGTCCGGCTGCGGCAAGTCCACCCTGCTGCGCATCATCGCGGGGCTGGAATACGAGAGCAGCGGCTCGATCCGCATCGGCGAGCGTGAGATCACCTCGCTGGCACCGCGTGATCGTCGCATCGCGATGGTGTTCCAGAACTACGCCGTCTTCCCGCACATGACCGTGGCGGAGAACATCGCCTTCGGCCTGCGCGTGCGCAAGGACAGTGAGGCGCATATCCAGCGCAAGGTGAAGGAAACCGCCGCACTGATGCATATCGAGGACCGTCTCGATCACTACTCCGGTCAGCTCTCCGGCGGTCAGCGTCAGCGTGTCGCGGTCGCGCGCTCCCTGGCGATGGAGCCGGAAGTGCTGCTGATGGATGAGCCGCTCTCGAATCTGGATGCCCTGCTGCGTCTGGAGATGCGCGCCGAGCTCAAGACCATTCTCGCCGCCTCCGACACCACCACCATCTACGTGACCCACGACCAGGTCGAGGCCATGAGCCTAGCGGACCGCATCGCGGTCATGAAGGGTGGTCAGATCGAGCAGTACGCGCCGCCCTCCGAGATCTACCACTACCCGGCGACCGAATTCGTCGGCAGCTTCATCGGCAACCCGCCGATGAACTTCATCCCGCCGGATGCGCGCTGGAATCACCCGACCCGCCCCGAGCAGTCGAGCCAGCAGGTGCACAAGTGCGGTATCCGCCCCGAGGACTTCGAGGTGCGCTTCGAGCCCACCGAGAACTTCGCCCCGGTGCGCGTGCTGGTCTCGGAATTGCTGGGATCGCACAAGCAGCTGACCGCGCGTTTCGGCGACGAGATGATTCGCGTCAACATGCCGAGTGATCTCGATGTCGGCAATGGCAGCGACATCCACATCCGCCCGCTGGCCGAGAAGGTGCGCTTCTACGACCACAGCGGCCACCTGATGTCGGCGTAAGGCACCCCGACCCCTCTCTAGCCAACCTTTCAGCCCAAACCTTTCATCCCGAACGGAGCCGACTTACATGAATGCCAAGCTCGACGCGCTCAGCGCTCACGACGTTCTCAAGCTCAACGACCTGGGCGGCTACACCGTGCCCACGCGTGGCCTCTACCCCTTCCAGTGGAACTGGGATGCCGCCATCACCGCGCTGGGCTGGCTGGCCGCCGGTGACGAAGCGCGTGCCTGGCGTGAGGTCGAGCGCCTGCTGGAAGGTCAGTGGGACAACGGCATGGTGCCGCATATCGTCTTCCACGGTGACGCGGAAACCTACTTCCCGGGGCCGGAAGTCTGGGGCGTCAAGCATAGCCCGTCGACCAGCGCCATCTCCCAGCCGCCGGTGCTGGCCAGCGTCATGAAGCTGCTGTTCGAGGAAGGCCGTGATCGCCGGCTTGCCGAGGAAAAACTGGCCGCTACCCTGCCCGGCGTCATCCGCTACCACCTGTGGTTCTATCGCGATCGTGATCCGGAACACACCGGCCGCGTCTGCAGCTATCACCCGTGGGAATCGGGCATGGACAATAGCCCGCAGTGGGATGGCCCGCTGGCTGGCGTGCCGCCGGTCGATGCCGAATACGTGCGTCGCGATACCGGGCTGGTCGATCCGTCCGAGCGCCCGCACAAGTACGAATACGATCGCTACATCTATCTGGTGAAGTTCTTCCAGCAGAACGAGCACGACGCTGAGGTTCTGTATCGCGACTACCCGTACCGCGTCGAGGACATCAGCCTGATCTCCATCCTGCACCGTGGCACCCGCGACCTGATTGCGCTGTGCGAAGAGGATGCCGCCGGTCTGGGTCTGGTCAACACCCACGGCGAGGCGCTCTTCAGCCTCAAGCAGTCGCTGGCGCGCACCGAGGAAGGCGTGCAGGCGCTGTGGAGCGACGAGCTGGGCTGTTTCCTGAGCCGTGATGCGCGTGCCAACGTGCTGCTGGAGCACGTCACCACCGCCGGCATTCTGCCGCTGTTCGCCGGGGTCGCCAGCGGCGCCCAGGCGCAGCGCATGGGCGGTCTGCTCGAGGAATGGCTGGAACAGGCGCCCTTCGGTGTCGCCTCCACCCATCCGGAAAGCACCCGCTTCGAGCCGAAGCGTTACTGGCGCGGACCGAGCTGGTTGCACATCAACTGGATGCTGGCCATCGGCTGCGAGGAATATGGCATGTCCCGCGAGGCCGACCAGATCAAGCAGGCCAGCCAGAAGTGCATCGAAGCCGCCGGCTACTACGAATACTTCAACTCGGTGACCGGCGAAGGCTGTGGCGGTCGCGACTTCTCCTGGACCGCGGCGATGGACCTCTACTGGCTCAACCCGCTGGAGAGCTTCACTGCCAGCAAGGCGGCAGCCGGCGTCGTGGAGGCTTCCTGATGACTCAGCACGCCTCTCAGCAACAGTCTCAGCAACAGCCTCAACAAGCCTCACAACTGGCGCAGGCACCGCAAAAGGCACCGCTGTCACGCCAGGCAGTACCGCCCATGCCGGCAACGTTCGCCAGCCGCGGTTTTCTGGACACGCATATCCGCTCGATCATGGACTTCTATCTGCCCAAGGCGGTAGACCATGAGCGCGGTGGCTACTTCCAGGCCTGGCGCGACGACGGCACTGTGTATGCGCCCACGGCGCGTCATCTGGTCAGCAGCACGCGGATGGTCTTCAACTTCGCGATGGAATACCTGCGCAGCGGTGATGAGCAGTGTCTGGCCGCGACCCGTCACGGCATCGACTACCTGCGCGATGTGCATCTCGATCCGCAGACCGGTGGCTATCTGTGGTCGCTGAGCGAGCAAGGCGAGGCAGACCACACCAACCAGTGCTACGGCCTGGCGTTCGTGATGCTGGCCTATGCGACGGCCTGGCGCGCCGGCATCGGGGAGGCTCGCGGCTGGCTCGAGGAAACCCGCGCGCTGATGGAAGACAAGTTCTGGTCACCTGAGGCGGGGCTCTATGCCGACGAGGCCAGCGCTGATTGGCAGACGCTGTCCGACTACCGTGGCCAGAACGCCAACATGCATGCCTGTGAAGCCATGCTGGCCGCCTTCGAGGCCACCGACGAGGCGCACTATTTGGAGCGGGCCATGACCCTGGCCAGCAACATCTGCCAGCGTCAGGCCGCCAAGGCCGATGGCCTGATCTGGGAGCATTACGATCGCGACTGGAACGTCGACTGGGACTACAACCGCGACGACCCCAAGAACCTCTATCGTCCGTGGGGATTCCAGCCGGGTCACCTGACGGAGTGGGCCAAGCTGCTGCTGATGCTCAAGCGTCATCGCGATGACGACTGGCTGCTGCCGACCGCGCAGCGTCTGTTCGATACCGCCCTGGACCTGGCCTGGGACAGCGAACGTGGCGGCATCTACTACGGCTTCGCGCCGGATGGCACCATCTGCGACGACGACAAGTACTTCTGGGTGCAGGCCGAGAGCTTGGTGGCCGCGGCGCTGCTGCACGAGGCCACCGGCGATTCACACTACGCCGAGTGGTACGAGCGCCTGTGGGGCTACGCCTGGCAGCACTTCATCGACCACCAGCACGGTGCCTGGTATCGCCTTTTGAATGCCGACAACCAGCGCTTCGATGACCTGAAGAGCTCGCCGGGGGCCAAGTGTGACTATCACAGCCTCGGCGCCTGCCATGAGCTGTTGCGCGTGATCCCCCGCGACTGACTGCCCGCCGGGCCGTGAATGGCGGCCTGCGGCCAGTCGCGACACACTCGTCACTCTCTACACCCTCTAGACACCCGACACTCTCAATACACCCGACGCGTTCGATACACCCGACGACCCGACACGCCGCCTCCCGCGACGTGTCGGGTCGTCGCGTTGTGGGCGTCTGGTTCAGTGGCAAGGACGACCTGCGCTATTTTTTCGTACACCCTCCGTGTTTCTTTAGAGCACCGCTCCTGACAATACTGGATTGCGCTGACCGCCCCGGCAGAGGGTGGCAGCCGACAGCCGCGGGCATACCCCGAGGCGCTGCATTCCAGACGTTTCATCAGCTAGAGAAACTACAATAACAAGCGGAGTCCCACATGCCCCTTTCTCAACTCCTGGACTGGCGGTTGCACCTGCTGGTCGTGGTGCTGTCTCTCGGCGCCGAACTGATCGGTATTCTCAAGTTCCCGCTCGGCCCCGGCACCTTGCTGCTGTTGCCGCTGTTCTATGCCTTCATTGCCGCCGTACTGTGCAATCCGCACCTGTTCAGCGGCACCAGGCGCTTCATCCCGCCGGTGGTCAGCGCGGCGGCAGGGCCGGTCATCCTGCTGTCGATCATGCCGTTCATCGCCCGCTTCGGTTCCACCATCGGCCCAGCCATCGAGCAGCTGATCTCGGCGGGTCCGGCGCTGATCCTGCAGGAGCTGGGCAACCTGGGCACCATGCTGATCGCGATGCCGATCGCGGTGGTGGTGCTCAAGATGGGCCGCGAGGCGATCGGCGCGACCTACTCCATCGCGCGTGAACCCAATATCGCGATCATCTCCGACAAATACGGCCTCAAGGGCCCGGAAGGCGTCGGTGTGATGGGCGTCTATGTCGTGGGCACCATGTTCGGCACCCTGTGGTTCGCGCTGATGGCGGGCTACCTGACCTCACTGGACATCTTCGACCCGCGCGCACTGGCCATGGCCTGCGGTGTCGGCAGCGGCAGCATGGTGGCGGCGTGTTCCGGCGCCATCGCCGGCGCCCTGCCGGAGATGGGCGAAGAGCTGCTGGCCTTCGCCGGCGCCAGCAACCTGCTGACCTATGCCACCGGCCTCTACGTGTCGCTGTTCATCGCCCTGCCGGTCGCCGAGCGCCTGTTCCGCTTCTTCAGCCGCAAGCGGGCCGGCAGCGATGACGCCATGAATGACGAGGAAGCCAAGCTCGCCTCAGACGCGCTGGTTGAAGACCGCCCGGAGAACCAGCTGGGCAAGACAGCCATGGTCGTCGCGGCCGTCTGCGTGGTCGGCTGGGTGGTCAACACCATCAATGGCGCCAGCCTGATCGACGCCGCCCCCGGCATGCTGATCCTGTACGTGATGACCATGCTCGGCCTGCTGGTCGCCCGCGTCATGCCCTTCTACCTGCCGGCCATCGCCTGGGTATCGCTGGTCAGCATCCTGATGACGCTGCCGTGGTTCCCGGGCAGCGGCTGGATCACCGAGCAGCTGGGCTTCGTCAACTTCCTCGCCATCGTCACGCCGGTACTCGGCTATGCGGGTCTGGCGCTGAGCAAGCGCGAGTTCAGCATGTTCCGCCAGGCGGGCTGGAAGCTGGTGATCATCTCGCTGCTGGTCTTCACTGGCACCTATATCGGCTCGGCGGTCGTGGCGCAGGCACTGCTCTGATCACCAGGGCTTCGGGCTTTACCTTTCGCATTACCTTTCGCTTCTCACTTTGCTACCCCCTTCTCATCACTTTCACGCCGGTACTCCAGGGTGCCGGTTTCCACAGGAATTCAGCATGCAACTACCCGACAAGATCGACGAGGCACTGCTGCGCAGCTGGCGTCATGAGTTTCATCAGCATCCCGAGACGGCCTTCGAGGAGCACCGCACCTCGGCGCGCGTCGCCGAGATCCTGCGTGCAGCAGGCCTGGAAGTCACCACGGGACTCGCCGAGACCGGCGTGATCGCGGTGCTCGACGGCAAGCTGGGCACGGGCCAGACCATCGGCCTGCGCGCCGACATGGATGCGCTGGATGTCACCGAGGCCAACGCCGTCTCACATTGCTCACACACACCGGGCAAGATGCATGCCTGTGGCCATGATGGCCACACCACCATGTTGCTGGGCGCGGCCTGTGAACTGGCACGCGACCCTGACTTTGCCGGCCGCGTGGTGTTCGTGTTCCAGCCGGCCGAGGAGAACGAAGGCGGCGGCCGCCGCATGGTCGAGGACGGCCTGTTCGAGCAGTTCCAGATGGATGCCATCTATGGCCTGCACAACTGGCCAGGGCTGGCACTCGGCGAGGCGGCGGTGCATGAAGAGGCGGTGATGGCGGCCTTCGATGTCTTCACCCTGACCCTGAGCGGCCACGGCTGCCACGCCGCCATGCCGCATCTGGGCAAGGACACCATCCTAGCGGCCTGTCAGCTGGTGACCCAGCTGCAGGGACTGATCAGCCGCGAGACGCCGGCGCACCAGACCGCGATTCTCAGCATCACCCAGTTCCATGCCGGTGATGCCTTCAACGTGATGCCGGAAGAGGTCGAACTGCGCGGCACCCTGCGCTGCTTCGACCCGGCACTGCGCGCGCATCTGCAGCAGCGCTTCCATGACGCCGTCGATGCCATGGCGACCTTCCACGGTCTCAAGGTCAACTTCGACTATCAGCCGCGCTATCCCGCGACGCTCAATGCGCCCGGCCATGCCGAACGCTGCGCCAGCGTTCTCGAGCAGCTGCCGAGCATCCAGCGGGTCCATCGTGATCTGCCGCCCTCGATGGCCTCGGAAGACTTCGCCTATCTGCTGCAGGAATGCCCGGGCGCCTATATCTGGCTGGGCAACGGCGAAGACAGCGCCTCGCTGCACAACCCGCACTACGACTTCAATGATGCTGCCACGCCCATCGGCGTCAGCTACTGGACGTCGCTGGTGCGTCAGCTGCTGGCCGCCGCCTGAGGCCAGGTGAACAAACCCTCGAGGGATGCTCAGCATGAAGATCTGCGTGATTGGCGATGCGCCCATTGGCACTTGGGCCATACAGGCGCTTGCGCATGCCGGAGTCGAGGGCGTCATGGCAGTGGCGGCGCCCGAGGGGCAAGTCGCGAGTCATTCGTGCTTCCGCGCCGAGGTCTACCTGATGGCGCTGGCCAAATCGCAACAGGTGCAGAAGGTACTGACGGGCAAGCAAGGCCTGCTGCGCAGGGCGCCGCCAGGCAGTACCGTGATCGATCTATGCAGTGGTGACGTCACGCTCAGCCGCGAACTGGCCGTGCAGACACGCCTTGCCGGCCATCACTGGCTGGAAGCGGCCACCAGTCGCAATCCGGCCGATGAGGCGAATGACAGCCTGACGCTGTTGATCGGCAGTGATGAGGCGACAGTGACGCGCATGTCAGCGCTGCTCGACGCCATCTGCACGCAGCATCTGCACGTCGGGGACGCCGGCTGTGGCCATGCCGCCGCCCTGGCCAGCGACTATCTGCATGCCGCGCACCTGATCACCACTGCCGAGGCGGTCGCCATGGCCTATCGCGCGGGCGTGACACCCCAGGCGTGCATCGATGCCATCAATCTGGGCGCCGGGCGCAGTGCCGTGAGCGAGGTGAATTTTCCGCGCTGGGTGCTGCCGGGCCGCTATGACTCGGGGATCTCCACCGGTCAGCTGCGCCGCGACCTGCGCCTGGCGCGCAGTTTCGTCACCACGCTCAACCTGCCGGAAGGCTTGATGAAGGCAGTCTTCGAGCGCTGTCAGCCGCCGGAGCTGTGTCCGGCAGACGAGGATGATCTCCATCATCTGTGCGATCGCTGGCTGAGCAAGGTGCCTGCCCAGCTGCACCCGCCTCGACTAACCGAAACCAGAGCCCCTAAACCACAAGCCCTGGCTATCAGCGCGCTTCCTGACGCGGACCACTGAAAGCCGCGATCCAGCGCTCAAGATGGCGCAGTAGCTGCAGGCTGGCACGCGGCATGCGCCGCCCGACCCGCGTGATGATATGTGCGCGGGCCTGGCGGAAGCTGGCACATTCCACATCCCGCGCGATCAACACGCCCTCCTGGAGCTCACGGGCCGCGGCAAAGGCCGGCAACAGCGTGATGCACAGTTCGGACCGCGCCGCCTGCTTGAGCACTTCCATGGAATTGGTCTGCACCACCATATGCGGGCGCACCCCCGCCTCACGAAAACCATCGTCCATCAGCTGACGCACGCCGTGACTCGGCCCCCACAGCGCCATGGGGTGCTGCGCCACTTCCTCGAGTGTCAGCGCATGGGCCTCGCTCGCCAGCGGATGCTCCGGCGACATGATGGCCACCAGCGGCTGCGGACTCGAATGCCAGAAGCGCAACTGGGGATGGACCCGCTCGTGATACATCAGGCCGATATCCGCCTCATCCTCGATCACGCTGTCGATGATGCTCTGCATGCTGCCGGTATCGACCTTGAGCGTGATGCCGGGGTACTGCTTGCGAAAGGCGCGCAGCGGACTGTTGATGATATCGCCGACGAAGCCTTCGCCGATGATCAGGCGAATCTCGCCGGTTTCCAGCCGCTGATAGGCATCGAGGCGTTCGCCGAGGTGCTGATCGAGTTTCTCCCGCTGCAGGATGTAATCCAGCAGCATCTCGCCGACCCGCGTCGGCTGCACGCCGTCACGGGTGCGCTCGATGAGCGAGGCGGCCATGGCCTCTTCGAGCAGACCTATCTGACGACTGACTGCCGAGGGGGCGATGTTCAGACGCGCTGCGGCACGCCGGATGGAGCCGGCTTCGACGGTGACCTGAAAATAGACAAGACGCTGATGCGGGATATCCATAAGGCGCTCTGCAGAGGATGGGAGAGGGAATTACATAAGTGCCAGGAAAAGTGCTGCCAAGAATGTCTGGATAACTGGACAGTCTTCACACAGGACGCAGCCAGCAGAGTACCCGATATTCTGACGTCTCGGGCAGCACGCGGTTGAACTCCCCCACCCTCAACGCCATATCAGAAAGAATCATCACGTCACCTCCTCGCTTCTCCTCCTCTTCATGACAGTTCTCACGGCCCTCCGCGCCGTGACGCGAGGACAGGCGATCAGCGTCGCGAGCAGGCCGAATGGAGAAGCAGACGCACCCGCCATTCTGAAGCCAGTGCGCGAATAGGCTAAGATGGCCCATCGCTCCATTGACTGTGTCGGCGAGACACACCACACAGTCCCATGACAAGGAGATTCAATATGCTGACCATCTCCAATTCGGTAGCGCTGGCCGACTGGGAAATCGACCTCACCCAGATTCGCGCCCAGGGCAATGGCGGCCAGAACGTCAACAAGGTCGCCTCCGCCGTCCATCTGCGCTTCGATGTTCAGCGCTCGACGCTGCCCGGCTTCTACAAGGAGCGCCTGATGCAGCTGTCGGATCAGCGCATCAGCAAGGAAGGCGTCATCATCATCAAGGCGCAGAGCCATCGCACCCTGGAGTTGAACAAGGAAGATGCGCTGGCACGCCTCAAGGCGATGATTCTGGATGCCGTCAAGGTACAGAAAGCGCGCCGTGCGACAGCGCCCAGCAAGGGCGCCAAGCGTCGCCGCGTCGACAGCAAGACGCGCAAGGGCAAGATCAAGGCCATGCGTGGCAAGGTACAGGACTGACATCGCCGCAAGCGGCGGCCAGTTCACGACTCATAACTCACCTCAGGGATGACAATTCATGCGCAATATCATCAGCTCGGCCGTGCTGGGCGGCCTGCTGGCCGTGGGGATGGTCTGGAGTGGCAGCTATCTCAAGCAGGCTGCCCAGGTATGGGAATCTTCCAGCCGTGTAGTGACGGTAAAGGGGCTCGCGGAGCGCGAGGTCAAGGCCGACCTGGCCCTCTGGCCGCTGCACTTCAGCGTCAATGCCAATCAGCTGACCGGGCTTCATGAGGCGCTGGCCAATGATGAGCGCAAGATTCGCGCCTTTCTCACCGCCCAGGGCTTCCCCACCGACCAGGTCAGCGTGACCTCTCCCCAGGTGACTGACCTTTACGCCAACAGCTACAACGCCCAGCGCCCGGATGAGCGCTATCGCGCCGAAGCTACGGTGCTGGTGCGCTCGCCCAAGGTCGACCTCGTCAAGCAAAGCGCCTCACTGACCGGTGAACTGGTGCGCGAGGGTATCCTGCTCTCGGCTGACTATGCCTACCGCACCGAATTCCTGTTCACGGGGCTTGAAGCCATCAAGCCGGACATGATCGCGGCCGCGACCGCGGATGCCCGACGCGCCGCCCAGCAGTTCGCGGAGGATTCCGGTAGCACGGTCGGCCACATCAAGCATGCCAGCCAGGGCTATTTCTCGATCTCGGACCTCGACAGCTATACCCCTGACATCAAGAAGGTCAGAGTCGTGACCACCATCGACTACACCCTGAGCCACTGATCACCTCTCGACAGCCCCCTTCTTCGCCGTATGGAGCCCCAATGCCCGACACCCCGCTGAGCAAGACCCAGACAAGCTTCTATCGACGCCTGTTCGTGGCCCACCTCATCGCGCATGACATCGCCAGCGTGCCAGCCATCATCGCGGCCACCAGCATGCCGCGGCGTACCGCCCAGGACACCATCACCGCCCTGGGTGAGCTCGAGATCGTCTGTGAATTCCAGCGCGAGGAAGGCCAGCGCAACAATATCGGCCACTACGTGATTCGTGACTGGGGGCCGATCAATGCCCAGTGGGTAGCCGACAATGCCGAGCGCCTGCAGAAAGCGCTGGGCTATGCGTGAGGGGCATGAACTTGATCGAAAAACGAGGGCCGAGAAATGGGGGGCGAGAGATGGCTTTCGAGAATGAGCTCTCAAGCATGAGGCCTCAAGCATGATGGCTGACCCATGACGGCCGAGATTCTGGGCAGTGCCGCTCAGCACGGCATGATCGCCGTGCTGATCCAGCTGGCGCTGTGGCCGCTGTTTGGCGTGTGGTCGGCAGGTGCCATCGCCGTCGCCCTGTTTCTGGGCCGTGAGATCGCTCAGCATGAATACAAGGGCGATGGACCCAAGGCAGAGAACTGGGACTACGGCCTGCTGCAGCACTGGAATCTGGATTCCTGTCTCGATGTCGCCCTGCCGCTGCTCTGCTGTGTGAGCCTGGCCAGTACGGTCTGGGCGTTCAGGCGCTACCTGGCCCGGGCGTGATCCGCCGCCCGCATTGCGACTAATTGCGACTAGATGGGTCGCTCAAGCGCACGGCGAAAAGTGAACGTCGTAAAAAGTGAAAAACCCGTGCAGTCTTCTCTGAACGGCTCCCCTCCCCCCAGCGCTGCGTTCTACCCTTCCTTGCCCTGCGCGTTTTGACTGTCCTTGTAGCCTTCTCTTCCTGGCTGTCTTCCTTGCTGCCTCGCTAGCCCTGTGCTTGGCTGTCTCTTGAATACATCTGGCCTGCTTTTCACCTCAGCACGGTGCAACGAGATTCGCTGGAAAGCGTTGCCTCAAGCATCATCAGCCAACGGCAATGCTGGTGACACTGCGCCGTGCGGCGCCCGACCCAGTGGCGGAAAGCGCAGTGGCGGAAGGCGCAGAGGCAGCGCGACGACGCAGCGGATGTCGGGCGCGATCCTGCAGGTAGGCCGAGAGCATTTCCGGGCGGATGCCGGGATACTGAAAGACGTAATCCTCGGTGATGATCGACAGAAATTCAGCACTGCGTGCGCCCGCGACCTCAAACCCCAGGATGAAGTGGCGCGACTGAGAGACCTCGAAGCAATAGTTCTCGGCGGCCACGGCGCAGGTCTGCACCACGTAGCCTCCGCCCAGCTGTTCTCTGAGGATGGATCGTTCGGGATTGAATCGGGATGCCGTGTAAACGTCTATGATTTTCATTATCACCCCCAATATCGACTGGCGCAGTATATACGAAAAATCTAATACTTACATTCTTAGAGAACTCACCCTGCCTGCCCCGCACTTCGAACCGACAGTCAATTGATCCAGATCAACTCAAGCGGCAGCGATTTCTGGGCCAGATGTCAGTGGTATCTGCCTGGATCAAACAGAAAAGAGCTTGCCCGAGCACAGTGCTGATTGAGCTGAGAGGCAAGGAAAGTGAGCAATACGAACCGAAGGCGGGATACGTGAGGCAGGCGGGTCATCGCGAGAATGATGATGAAGAATGGAAATCGGGAGCTGAAAGATGAAGAGCAGAGAGTGAATGATGACGAGATGGGCATCTTCAGGACATGCGAAAACGCAAAAAGGCCATCCGTTACCGGATGGCCTTTTCACTTGAATCTGGTCGGGACGACAGGATTCGAACCTGCGACCTCTGCAACCCCATTGCAGCGCGCTACCAAGCTGCGCCACGTCCCGACAGTGTCTGGAAGAGCTTCCCCCTCAAGACGAGACGTAATGTACCGCATTGATCTCAAAAAGAAAAGCAGGAATCTCACATTTCTTTACCTGCGTCGTGATCTGGTGTCGCAGTGACGCCTGAATCCGCTGTCGGCATTGCAAAATGACCGGGTGCGACGCATGTTCATGAAGCAGGCATTCATTGCGCACCTTCGAATGCAACGCCCATGAACGACAATCGTCCAGAGGAGTTCGCGACCGATGATCCAATTCACGCTTACCACCACGCTCAAGGGCGGCACCAGCGTCAGCGGCGACCCCATCAAGGTCAGCGCCGAGAGCGCCCCTGCCGCCGGCAGCCAGATCACCAAGGGGCAATGGCCCGCACTCGACGCCTTGTCACCCAACTTTCCGGTGACAGTGACGGGAGTCGAAGAGGACGAGGATGGCAATACCCTCGTGCGCCTCAAGGAAGCCGACAGCCCGGATGCCAACGACCCCGACAGCTACCGCTACACGCCCTGGAAGTAACGGAGCGACGCCGGGCAGCATCGGGAAGGTGTGAGGGGTTATCGCGCCAGCGTCGAGCAGGCAATATATTGCGCTTCATACGCAAAGTTGGACGCCTTCATTTCGCGCAGCGGCTTGTCAGACAAGTTATGACCCACGCTGCGTTAGCATAGGGTTTGCGTAGCCTTCGTTGGCTCTGGCGAGCTGTGGCTGATGATGAGGTGGTGTATCATCCAGCCTTTCCCGGTTGGTGCCTGATGTGCACTGACATCTCGATGCCCGAGGTTACATGGTCAGCCCATTGAAATTGATAGTTACCTCCTGGCGCTGGCTGGTCGGCAAGACCGGCTCCGCCCGAGAGACACTCCATCATGGCTTTCTCGTTTCCGCATTCTTCATCGGGTTGATTTCGGCCCTCTTCAATTCCCTGCTGGGCCTCACCCTGCCGGCGTACAACATCGTGCTGGTCATCACCAGCGCGTTCATCGCCCTGATGTGGTATCGCTCGCGGTTTCATGGCGAGTTCCAGCGCATGGCCTGGCTGTTCTGTGCGCTGGTCACTTTCGTGATGCTGCCCGGCAACTGGCTGTTCAATCATGGCGCGACCGGCCCGACCCTGCTGTTCTACCTGATGGCGTCGGCCTATGTATTGGCGGTACTGCCCGCCGACCCCAAGCGCCGAGGCATCATCGTCATCGGCCTGATGTTCATGCCATGGGCATTGCTGGCGTTTGAGCATGCAAGGCCAGGCCTGGTCAGCAGCTATGCCAGCGAAGGCATGCGTTTTCTCGATATGGGCTTCAGCTACACGCTGGCCTTCGGGCTGCTCAGCGTGGTGATCGCAGGCTATGCCCGACGTATCCATGAAGAGCGTGATATCGCAAATGCCTATGCGGCGCGGCTCGAGCGCCTCAGCCTGCTGGACAGTCTGACCGGCCTCTACAATCACCGCGCCATCCACGAACAGGTCGAAGCCTGGATCAGGCGTTCGCAAAGTGCCTGCCTGCTGATCTGCGACCTGGATCACTTCAAGTTGATCAATGACAACCACGGGCACCCGTACGGCGACACGGTACTGGAAGAGTTCTCACGCCATGTCAGCCAGTTGACCCGGGAGTTCTCGGGAGAAGCCGGACGCTATGGCGGCGAGGAGTTCATGATCCTGATTCCCGGCACCCTGGCGACGGCTCGCAAGTTCGATGGATGCCTGCGGGAGCGCTGCGAAGCCTCGCCCCTGTTGCATGGCGTGATTCTCTTCAGCACCGGCGCCAGCGAATTGCACGCCGATGACACCCTGTCGAGCTGGGTCAAGCGCACCGATGACGCCCTCTACCACGCCAAGGAAAATGGCCGAGGCCGCCTGATGGTCGACAAGGACCTGAGCGCCATCTGAGCTTTCACCCGCCCGACCTGGACCGACTGAGCCCCCAGACACAACGCCCCCGCAAGCATGGCTTGCGGGGGCGTTGTGTCTGGGCCGGAGCGAGGCTGATTCGCTCAGCGCTCGCCCTTCAGCCACTCGAGATTGATCTCGTGCTGGCCATTGTCATCGGTGATGAAGATGGTGCCTTCGGAGATCATCACGGTCCACTTGATGTTGCGCGGCAGCGACTCGGTGATGGCGTCCAGTGACCCTTCCGGCACGACCGCGATGCTCAGGTTGGAGAGCCCAGCCACCGCCGGCACGACCTTGGTTTCCCACACACGCAGACTGCCATAGGCCAGCAGCGAGGTACGCTCGGTGCGTCGCGAGCACCAGGTCAGGCGCTCTGCATCCGGCTGACCGACTTCGATCCAGTGGAGGATACGGCCATCGAGGCTCTTTTCCCACAACGCCGGCTCATCGACATCGGACAGGCCGCGACCGAACGCGATGTTCTCGCTGTACCACAGGGCGTGGCCCAGCAGACGCACACAGAGACGCAGTTCGGTTTCGGAGGGGTGACGAGCCACCGTGAAGCGCAGGGTCTCGTAGACGCCGCGATCCAGGTCGGTCAGCGACAGATCCACCTTGTAAGGCGTGGAAGACAGGGCCATGAAAATCTCTTCTTGAAAAGGCAGACGTCTTGGAAAGGCAATGGCAGGAAGACACTCTCCCGATAAAGCACCATGCTCCTCGACTGAACCACGCGCGTGAAAATGCAAGCGCGTGGGTGCGGAGCGCAGAGTCTACCCTAGCCGGGCCCTGAACGCCCGACTCCTGCCTGGCATGCCAGCCCTCAGGCGAGGTGACGCGCCACCAGGGCATCGATGGCATCGATATCGCTCAGGCTTTCGTGCGTCATGATCAACTCACGCCCGAGCGCCAGCGCCCGCCGCTCGGCGCGTGCGCGGGTGGCCTCATCGCTGATGGATTCGAGCTCCAGAATATGCGCAAGCCCCACAGTGCGGCGGATCAGCTCACAGCCGGCATAGCCCAGTGCATCACGCAACATGCGAGACAACAGACGCTCTGCCACGCCCGACGCAGCGAAGCTGGCATCCGATGTATGGGTGGCCTGCTCACGATACTCACGAGCGAAGCTCTCCCAACTGGCGACCGCCTGGGCGCGCAGCTGCGCTACGTAGTCACGCTTGTCGCCCTGCTCTCCCTCAAGCTCGGTATGCGCACAGGCCGCCAGCCACAGTGCTGCCAGCCAGCTGCCGATATCAAAGCCCGCCGGCCCGAAGAAGCCGAATTCCGGATCGATGACCTTCGTACTGTCTTCCCGCACGAAGATAGAACCCGCATGCAGATCACCATGCAGCAGTGCCTCGGGCGCGGACAGGAAACGGTGCTTGAGCTCCGCCACTTCGACCTTCAGGGCAGCATCCTGCCACAGGGCTTCGGCATCCGCGCGCAGCGCCGGATTGATGCGGTTGCGCTCGTGATCACAGAACGGATCGATGAAGAACAGGTCTTCGGTGATCTTGCACTGATCGGGATTGATGAAGCGGGCGACGCGCGCCTTCTTGTCGTGGGCATCGAGTGCCAGATCGCTGCTGCGGTAAAGCGTAGTGGCCAGAAAATGCCCCATCTGCTCGCCCAGCCGTGGCAATGACGCGCGCTCCAGGAAGGCATGGCGCAGATTGCGGTGATCGCCGATATCTTCCATCACGATCGCTGAACGAGCTTCATCGAAGTGATGAAGCGCCGGCACCAGGTCCGGCGCGCAGTCTGCCTCGAACTGCAGGGTTTCCGCCTCGATGCGCACCCGCACCAGCGACAGCGGCCAGCTTTCGCCGATGATGCGCACCCAGGGCAGGCCCTGCTTGACGATTACCGAGGCGGAGCGGTCCGGCGTGCAGACGCGATAGACATAGTTGATGTTGCCATCGCCGATCTCTTCGACCTGAAGTGCTTCAGCGGTCGCGAAGCCCGGATATCGAGCGCCGACGTGCTGGCGCGCGAAGGCGATCACATCCGCATCATCGCGAAACTGATAGTCGATGGAAGGCGCGTGGCTAGCGGTGGGGTCTTGAGCAGTCATGGCGGATCTCAGCGCTGAATCATGAAGTCACCGGCCCCGGCGATGCTTCGCGTGCATGGCACGTAAAGTACCTCAAGGCTCTCACCTTATTCCCTTAAGAAATAAGAAGGCGATCAGTTATAGCGAGAAGATGCCTGCTGGCGCGGCGATTGGCAAGACCTGCCGAGCGAGTTTTGCTCAGCTCGCCAGGCGCTTGTCGCATGCAGGATGCTGCATTACTGGATGGGTGCCAGCAGATAGGCCGCGCGCGAGACCAGCTTGCGCCACATCGGCCGCGCATCCAGCTCTTCGCAGCTGATTTCACGACAGTGGCGGAAGTCCTCTTCGAGCATCGCCTCCACTTCCGAGGCGAACTGGTGATCGGGCACGAACGCCGTGATCTCGAAGTTGAGGCGGAAGGAACGGTTGTCGAGATTGACGGTGCCGATGGTTGCCGTATGACTATCCATCAACATCACCTTCTGATGCAGGAAGCCTGGCTGATAGCGGAAGACGCGCACGCCGGAGCGAATCATCTCGGACAGGAACGAGAACGCCGACAGGAACACCAGCAGGTGATCGGGACGCTCAGGAATCATCACCCGCACATCCACCCCGCGCAGCGCAGCGATCTTGAGCGCATCCTGCACGCCCTGGTCCGGCACGAAATAGGGGCTGGTGATCCAGATGCGGCTGACCGAGGAGTGAATCGCCTGCTGCACCAGCAGGCTGGCCGTCTCGCGGCGGTCAGCCGGGCCGGAAGGCACGATCACTACATGCTGACATTCGTCACAGCTGATCTGCGGCTGCCATTCAAGCGACAGTACCTCACCGGTCGCCCAGTGCCAGTCTTCCCAGAAGGCTTCCTGCAGGCCCATCACGCTGGGGCCCTCAAGTTTGAGATGGGTATCACGCCAGGCGCCGTAACGCTCCGAATGGCCCAGATATTCATTGCCGACATTCAGCCCGCCGACAAAGCCGACACGACCGTCGATGACGGTGATCTTGCGATGATTGCGGAAGTTGATCTGGAAACGATGGCGCCAGCCCCGCGAGGAATTGAAGGCACTGACCTCACACCCCGACTCCATCAGATCATTCAGATAGCCGTCGGGCAGCTTGCGCGAGCCGATCTCGTCATACAGGAAACAGACCCGCACGCCGCGTTCGGCGCAGCGCATCAACTTCTGCTTGAGACGCACCCCCAGTTCATCGTTTCGCACGATGAAGAACTGGATCAGGATGTAATCCTCGGCGGTATCGATGGCATGAAACAGCGAATCGAAGGTGTGCTCGCCATTGATCAACAACTTGGCGCGGTTGCCGGTGGTGACCGGCATCATCGCCAGGCGCTCTATGGCATCCAGATGGGTGGGATTGCCGCCCAGCGGGCGTGACAGCCACGGCGACAGCTTGGGACGGAAACGCATCAAGACGCGGCGCATGGTCGAGTCGCGCTCCTCGCGAGCGCTGACATAACCATAGAAGCGTGGGCGCCCGAATACCCAGTACAGTGGCAGGGCGACGTAGGGAAAGGTCAGCAGACACAGAATCCAGGCGATCGCACCCTGGGAGGTACGACTGGACATCAGGGCCATGACGGCGGTCATCGCACCCAGAATGTGACTGCTCAACAGCAGAAAGCCAAGTAACCAGGCGGTCATTGCAGCTCCATTGCAGGCGTCAGGGTTGCCAGAGTATGCCACAGCAGTGCGCGCAACGATGCCATGACATCGACGGCACACAGACGAAGACCCCCGCCGGCATGCCATCACCGGCGGGGGTCTTCAGATCATATCCACACGATACGACGGCGTATCACGACAGGGCCATCATGCACGCTCAGCGATGATTTCCTTCCACTTGGCCGGGCCCGTCTGGTGCACGGAGACCCCCGCACTGTCGACGGCCACGGTCACCGGCATGTCTTCGACCTCGAATTCGTAGATCGCTTCCATGCCCAGGTCTTCAAATGCCAGCACACGGGATTTCTTGATCGCCTGGGCGACCAGGTAGGCAGCGCCGCCCACGGCCATCAGGTAGCTGGACTTGTTGTCCCGGATGGCGTCGATCGCGGTCGGGCCACGCTCTGCCTTGCCGACCATGCCCAGAAGGCCGGTCTCTTCCAGCAGCGTACGCGTGAACTTGTCCATGCGGGTCGCGGTGGTCGGGCCAGCCGGACCGACGACTTCGTCACGGATCGGGTCGACCGGGCCGACGTAATAGATGAAGCGACCCTTGAGGTCGACCGGCAGCTGCTCGCCGCGCGCCAGCATCTCGGTCATGCGCTTGTGAGCCGCATCACGGCCAGTCAGCAGCTTGCCGTTGAGGAGCAGGGTGTCGCCCGGCTGCCAGCTCTGCACTTCCTCAGGCGTCACGGTATCGAGGTTGACACGCTTGACGCTGTCGCCCGCTTCACGGGTGATTTCCGGCCAGTCCTCAAGCTTGGGTGCCGGCAGTTCTGCCGCGCCGCTGCCATCCAGAGTGAAGTGCACGTGACGGGTCGCCGCGCAGTTCGGGATGATCGCCACCGGCTTGTTGGCCGCGTGGGTCGGGTAATCCATGACCTTGATATCGAGCACGGTAGTCAGGCCACCGAGCCCCTGGGCGCCGACACCAGTCGCGTTGACCTTCTCAAACAGCTCGAGACGGAGCTCTTCGGCACGGTTGGAGGCACCACGCGCCTGCAGCTCCTGGATATCGATCGGCTCGAGCAGGGACTCCTTGGCCAGCTGCATCGCCTTCTCGGCGGTACCGCCGATGCCGATGCCCAGCATGCCGGGCGGACACCAGCCAGCACCCATCTTCGGAATCTGCTCCAGCACCCAGTCGACCACGGAGTCGGAGGGATTGAGCATCGCGAACTTGGACTTGGCTTCGCTGCCGCCGCCCTTGGCCGCGACGTGGATCTCGACGCTGTCACCCGGCACCAGCTTGTGGTGAATGATGGCCGGCGTGTTGTCCCTAGTGTTGGCACGCTTGCCGTCCGGGTCTGCCAGCACGGAGGCACGCAGCACGTTGTCCGGCAGAAGATAGGCGCGACGCACGCCTTCGTTGACCATGTCATCCAGGCTCATGTCGGCCTCGAAGCGCACGTTCATGCCGACGTGAACGAAGACGGTGACGATACCGGTGTCCTGACAGATGGGACGATGACCCAAGGCACACATCCGGGAGTTGATCAGGATCTGCGCGATGGCATCCTTGGCGGCAGGATTCTCTTCACGCTCGTACGCCGCGTTCATGGCGTCGATGAAATCCTTCGGATGGTAGTAGGAGATGTACTGCAGCGCGTCGGCGACGCTCTGGATCAGGTCATCCTGGCGGATCACGGTCATCAGGATCGGCTCCTCAAGGGCAAGCGATGGAAAAGACAGACACACTGGCGCGCAGGGCACAGGGGCGATTACTGTTGTCAGGCACGGCAATCGCGCCGCCACGGGGCGAGCGTCAGGTCAGGTGCGCGGGATTATACCTCATGCGAGCACGCGGCGGCAGAGCGAATCCTGCAACCCGCAAGTCATGAGAATTCAGCAGGTTATGGCCCAGTCTGCGCAAGACTCTCCCGCCCTGAGCCGCCTGCTTCGCTGCCGGCAGTCGCGTGTATCGCGAGGCGACTGCCGCCGTCCCGTTGCGGTACCGTCCTGTCATGCAGACTCCCCTTCTTCAGCCACGATGATTGCTCAATGACGCCACGCGACTGTTCACCCCCCTCCTTCTCGCCACGCTTCTTCCCGCGAAGCCTGCTATCGCTGGCCGCTGCCGCCCTCACGATGTTGCTGGCAGGCTGTAGCACCCAGTCAGGTTCTGGCGCTGGTGTCGGGAGCGATACCTTCGACTGGGTGACGTCCTCCCCCCACGGCAAGAGCAATTCACGGGTTCGCCATCTGGTACTTCACTACACCGATGATGATCTGCACGGCTCCCTGCTCAGCCTGACCGGCTCTCAGGTCAGCGCGCATTATCTGCTGTCGGCGCCGATGCCCGAGACCGGCCTGCCGCGCGTCTATCCGCTGGTGTCGGAAGCGCGCCGTGCCTGGCATGCCGGCGTCAGCCAGTGGGGTGAGCGCAGCAACCTCAATGACACCTCCATCGGCATCGAGATCGTCAATGCCGGGCCCCTGGCACTGGAGCCATTGCAGGGAGGCGAGCAGGAAGATGCCAGGGAGGCGGTCGCCAGGCGCTGGGCCCCCTCACGTGACTTCGCACCGTGGAGCGAGGCGCAGATCACTGCATTGATCGCGCTGCTCAAGCCCATCATCGCGCGCCATGGCATCAAGCCGGTGGATATCGTCGGGCACTCGGACATCGCCCCTGAGCGCAAGACCGACCCCGGCCCGCGATTCCCCTGGCAACGTCTGCATGACGCCGGCATCGGTGCCTGGCCACGCACCTTTGACATGCTGTGCTTCCAGCGCCAGCTGGCAAGCGAGGGACTGCCATCACGAGAGGTTCTGCTCACGGCGCTGACGCATTACGGCTATCCAGTGGACGTCGCACGGTCCGAATTGGCGATTGCCGCGTTCCAGGCACACTTTCGTCCCGGGTCGATCAGCGGGGCCTTCGATGTCGAGAGTGTCGCGATATTGCTGGCGCTCAACGCACGTTACCGCCAGTCGCCTGGCTGCCAGCCACCCTGAAAACGTCAGGCATGAGCCCCGGACAGTCACCTGAATGTCACTTCCCTGTCACATTTCTGACGCAGCATCGATTTGACCTTGACGCACCAAACAGATTTGCATGGCAGTTTGACGACCGCCGTCTACTCTGGGATGAGGCATGACCAGAGAGGGTCATGGGCAGACAAGCTAGCGACTGGCTCGAAGAAGCCGGAATACCCCACCACAATGAGGTTCATCATGGCTGACAACATTCTCAGTGCAGTACCTGAAACGGCAGCAGACATGACAACACCCGCCACATCCCCCGGGGCTCTTGGATTCGTCGTCTGTGATGACAATCGCATCTATGGGGCGGGCATGAGCGAAGAAGACTGCCTCGACAACGCCCTGGAGTGCCTGTGCGGTTTCTGTGAGCGCAGCGCGCTCAAGAAGATGCTGGAGCTATGTCAATCCGGCGTGCGCTATCCCCTGCGCCAGCTTCCCGCCAGCCAGGCCTGCGTCAGCAATTGCCAGGTCTCCGGTCCTACCGATCATTACCGTATCCATGACGGCGTCGCCTATGCTCCGGAAGAGTTCGTGACACCTCTCTCGGCCTGAGCCATTCACGCCACTTCTACCCGCCCCCTGGCTCGCACCCTGCATCGCATCCTCAAGAAAGCGCCCCTGCCACTAGGAGTCTGGTCACAGGGGCGCGTTCAATGGCTCTGCCTGGCCCAGATGAGGCGCGACAACGACTCACGGACCGGCCACATCAGCCGCCGAGATAGGCGCGACGCACGTCATCATTGGCCAGCAGCGCCTTGCCGCTGTCCGCCAACACCACTCGACCATGCTCCAGCACATAACCGCGATCAGCGATCGACAGGGCGCGATGGGCATTCTGCTCCACCAGGAAGATGGTGGTGCCCTGCTCGCGCAGCTGCTCTACGATCTCGAAGATCTGCCCGATCACGATGGGCGCCAGCCCCAGCGATGGCTCATCGAGCAACAACAGCCGCGGCCGACTCATCAGGGCGCGCCCGATGGCCAGCATCTGCTGCTCTCCGCCGGACATGGTGCCGCCGCGCTGCTGAAAGCGCTCCTTGAGACGCGGGAAGAGCCCCAGCACGTGCTCGATACTGCGCTCGTTTTCCTCCTTGCTCTGGTAATAGCCGCCCATGGCAAGATTCTCCTCCACCGTCATGCCGGTGAAGATGCGGCGACCTTCCGGCACCACCGACAGCCCACCGCGCATCACGCGCGCCGTGGGTGTACCGGTGATCTCCTCGCCCTCGAACCACACCCGCCCGCTGGTCGGACGCGGATCGCCACAGATCGACATCAGAAGCGTCGTCTTGCCGGCACCGTTGGCACCGATCAGCGTCACGATCTCGCCCTGACCAACGGCCAGCGAGACATCATTGAGCGCCTGCACCGGCCCGTAGTGGGTAGTCAGATGCTCGAGGGCCAGCATGGCCTCCCGGGGCGCGAGCTCCTCACCGGCAAGCGTGGCCTCGGGTGTCACGTCTTCGACATGCTCACACATGATCACTCTTCCCCCAGATAGGCCTTGATCACGGCATCATTGCGCCGTATGTCTTCCGGACTGCCATCCGCCAGCGGCTGGCCCTGATTGACCACGTAGATGTGGTCCGAGATGCCCATTACCAGACTCATGTCATGCTCGATCAACAGCACCGAGATGCCCTCATCGCGAGTCAGACTGACGATCAGATCATCCAGATCGCGCGTTTCGTTGGGATTGAGGCCCGCCGCCGGCTCATCCAGCATCAGCAGCCGCGGCCTGGCGACCATGCAGCGCGCGATCTCGAGTCGGCGCTGCTGACCATAGGCCAGATTGCCCGCCTCGCGGTTGGCGAATTCGAGCAGACCGACTCGCTCCAGCCAGTCGCCGGCATGCTGCATCAGCGCCTTTTCACTGCGTCGATAGCCCGGCGTCTTGAACAGTCCCTTGAGAAGGTTGCGTTCGGCGTGCATGTGCTGCGCCACCAGCAGATTCTCGATGACGGTCATCTCCTTGAACAACCGCACGTTCTGGAAGGTGCGCACCATGCCAGCCTGAGCAATTCGATAGCCCGGCAGACGATGCATGGCGCGGTTCTGGAAATACACCTCGCCGCCAGTCGGCTGATAGAAGCCGGAAATGCAGTTGAAGACGGTGGTCTTGCCCGCACCATTCGGTCCGATGACCGACACCACCTCCCCCGGATGTACCTGAAGCGTCACCCCATCCACGGCCTTGAGGCCACCGAACTGCATGGTGAGGTCACGCACGTCCAGCAACGGTGCCCCACCCGCGGCGCGCGCCTGACGATGTGAGGAGGTGGCTGGTGCTGCCTTGTCGAGGCCTTGCCTGTCGCGGACCTGCTTGTCACGGACCTGATTATCATGTGTGTCAGCCACGGTCGAGCTCCATCTGCGGTCGTTTGAGCGGTACCAGGCCCTGAGGACGCCACACCATCATCAGCACCATCATCAGTCCGAACAGCAGCATGCGATATTCATTGAATTCGCGTGCCAGCTCCGGCAACAGCGTCATGGCGATCGCGGCCAGAATCACACCCAATTGCGAGCCCATTCCCCCCAGCACCACGATGGCCAGAATGATCGCCGACTCGATGAAGGTGAAGGATTCTGGACTGATGAAACCCTGACGCGCGGCGAAGAAGGCACCGGCGAAACCGGCGAAGCTCGCACCGATCGTGAAGGCCGAGAGCTTGATACCGGTGGGGTTCATCCCCAGCGAGCGACAGGCGATGTCATCCTCGCGTAACGCCTCCCACGCCCGCCCGATGGGCATGCGCAGCAAGCGGTAGATCACGAACAGCGTGATCAGCACCAGGATCAAGGCCAGCAGATACAGGTAGATCACCTTGAGGGCCGGGTCGTAGTCGATGCCGAAGTACTCATGGAAAGCGATGTTGCCCTCGTCGGCCCGCCGCGAGAACTCGAGGTTGAACAAGGTCGGCTTGGGAATGCGCGCGATGCCATTCGGGCCGCCGGTCAGCTCGGTCCAGTTGTTGAGCAGGATGCGGATGATCTCCCCGAAACCCAGCGTCACGATGGCCAGGTAATCCCCGCGCAATCGTAGTACCGGGAAGCCGAGCAGATAGCCGAACAGCGCCGTCATCAACCCAGCGATGGGTAGCGCCTCCCAGAAGCTGAAGCCCAGATAGCTGTTGAGCAGCGCATAGGTATAGGCCCCGACGGCGTAGAAGCCCACGTAGCCGAGATCCAGCAGCCCGGCGAGCCCCACCACCACATTAAGCCCCAGCCCCAGCATGATGTAGATCAGCGTCAGGGTCGCGAGATCCACCGCCGAGCGGTTGGAGAGGAACGGGAAGATCAGCAGCGCGCCGATGGCCAGCATGATCCACAGCTGACGCTTCTGGCCGCTCATCACATCGGGGACGCTGAAACGTGAGGGTTTGCGGGTACGCGACCGCCACTCCTCGATCTGCGGACGTACCAGCTGATGCAGGAAGACGGCCAGCGCCGCAGCCAGCAACCAGCCCCAGGTGTCCATGCCCATCAACCGCACCGTGGTAGTGATGCCGGTGGATTCGAGCTGCACACCCAACACCGAGCCTCCCAGTACGAGGGTCAGAACGGCGGCCGCGAGTGCCGACCACCAGGGACGCCGATAGGCAGGCTGGGGCGGCAACGTCTCGGCAGGCGAGGTGCCCGCTTTCTTCAAAGTCTGTTTCGCAAGCTTGGGCATCAGATCTTCTCCACTTCGGGCTTGCCGAGAATCCCGGAGGGGCGGAACAGCAGAATCAGGATCAGCAGTCCGAAGGCCACCACGTCCTTGTATTCCGTGGACAGGTAACCGCCGGTCAGTGCCTCCGCGACCCCCAGCAGCAGTCCGCCCAGCATCGCGCCGGGGATGCTGCCGATACCGCCCAGCACCGCCGCCGTGAACGCCTTGAGGCCGGCCAGGAAGCCGATGTAGGGATTGACCACGCCGTAGTACATGCCGAGCAGCAGGCCCGCCACGGCGGCAAGCGCCGCCCCGATCACGAAGGTCATCGAGATGATCATATCGGTATTGATGCCCAGCAGACGCGCCATGCCGGCATCCTGCGAGCAGGCACGACAGGCACGCCCCAGGCGGGAGCGTGAGATGAAGGACGACAGCAGCAGCATGCACACCAGGGTGACGCTGAAGATGATCACCTGCATATAGGAGAGATTGACCGCGAAGCTTTCCAGCCCGAACTCCCAACCGCCGGGAATCAAACTGGAGATCGCCATGTCCCGCGAGCCCTGGGCCAGACGCATGTAGTTCTGCAGGAAGATCGACATGCCGATCGCCGAGATCAGCGCGATCAGGCGCTTGGAGCCACGTACCGGGCGATAGGCCACCCGCTCCACGGCAAAGCCGTAGGCGCAGGACACCAGCACCGCCACCAGCAAGGCGGCCGCCATCAGGAAGAAGGGGTTGGCGATGCCCAGCATGCCCAGCGCCGCGATGACGATGAAGGTCGCGTAGGTGCCGATCATGTAGATCTCGCCGTGGGCGAAATTGATCATGCCGATGATGCCGTAGACCATCGTGTAGCCGATGGCGATCAAGGCATAGGTACTGCCGATGGTCAGGCCATTGATGACCTGTTGCAGGAAGTAGAGGATGTCTTCCATTGAAACGACCCTTGGCCGCGACTGTCTTCGGCTTGTGGCCGGTGACCGTCAGGGAAATGCCGCATGCGCGGCGACAACGGGCAGGCACGGCGATATTGCATCACCGTGGACTCGACCGAACGGAGAAGCCCGCCATGCCAGGTGGCATGACGGGAAGCGTCTCGGGGTTGATCCACCACGGCCACATGAGGTCTCAAATAAGGTGCCAGATGAGATGTCACATGGCCGTGGCGAAGGCTGGGCTCAGACGAGCAGAGGCCAGCCGATGATCAATGTGCCGCTTCGCTCTTGGTTCCGTCGGCGTGCCAGTTGTAGACGACGAAGTTGAAGTCCTTCAGATCGCCCTTCTCGTCGTATTCGACCTTGCCGATGGGCGTGTCGAAACTGTTGGCGCGCAGGTATTCGGCAACATCATACGGGTCGGTGGAATCGGCGCCCTTGATGCCATCGGCGATCAGTTCCACCGCGGTGTAGGCCGGCATGACGAACGGGCCGGAGGGGTCCTGATCCTTGTCCTTGAAGGCCGCGACCAGATCGGCGTTCTTCGGGTCTGTCTCGAAGGCCGGCGGCAGCGTCACGTAAAGGCCTTCGGAGGCCTGACCGGCGATCTTGGAAATGTCCGGATTGCCGACCCCTTCCGGGCCCATGAAGGGTGCATCGAAGCCCAGCTCACGCGACTGACGCAGCAAGAGGCCCAGCTCCGGGTGATAGCCGCCGTAGTAGACGAAGTCGACGTTCTCCTTCTTGAGCTTGGAGATCAACGCCGAGAAATCCTTGTCGCCTGCCGTGATGCCCTCGAACAGCACCACATCGATGCCCGCCTCCTCGACGGTGTCGCGCACGCCGGTGGCGATGCCTTCCCCGTACTGCTGCTTGTCGTGGATCACGGCCATGTGCGTGGGCTTGATCGTCTCGGCGATATAGCGCCCGGCGACCGGCCCCTGCAGGGAATCCAGACCGATGGTGCGGAAGACCAGCTCATAGCCCTGCTCGGTGATGGTCGGGCTGGTGGACGCCGCCGTGATCATCATCACGCCTTCCTCGGCGTAGATGTCCGAGGCCGGCTGGGTCGCGCTGGAGCACAGGTGACCGATCACGTACTGGACGCCATCATTGACGATCTGGTTGGCCACCGCCACCGCCTGCTTGGGATCACAGGCGTCGTCGTATTTGACGCCCTTGAGCATCTCGCCGTCGACGCCACCGGCGGCATTGATCCGTTCGATGGCCATCTCGGCACCGATGAACTGCATGTCACCGTACTGGGCGACCGGCCCCGTGACCGGGCCTGCCATGGCGATGGTGATATCGGCCTGAGCCTGGGTGGACATCGCCGCGGCGATACCGAGAGCGAGAAGAGACCTGCGCATCATGATGAGAATTCCTGTTCCCGATTATTGTTGTACTACGGCCGGGCAGACCTGACTGACGCCTGGTGGCAGCGCTGGGCTGACCGCAAAAGGCTGGCGACAGTGTCTGTCATCCGCTGACCTTGTGCTCCGCTGCCAGCCTGCCGGCAGGGGGTCGACACGTCAGGAATGCCTTGAAAGCATTATTGGCAGCAGCGAATACGCATGTAAAGTGACCGTTTGAGCGCTCATGAACGCGGCTCAGCAGCCTGCCAATAGCGAAAAGCACCATGCTTTCCAATGTGGCCAGACAATCCTCGGAAATCACGATCAAAGCCAGTCATTGGCACATGCCAACACGCGGTTAACAGGATTTCCCTCTCCACTTGCACCATCAGGACGCACCGCAGCCGCCTGCCCGGCTACGCCCAAGGTTGTAAGAGAAGCAATGCTGCCGCCCTTCCCGAGCAACCGCCTGCTCCTGAGCCATGCACTGAGCTGCAATGTGATGATCTGAGAGGCAATAGGCAAGATAACGGGATAACTTGCTGATGGCACTCCCCCGTCAGATACCCGCCAGCCCTGAACGCCACGCGCCCGACGGGTAACACCGTCGGGCGCGCAGGGTCATGCCTTTAGCAACGCGAATGCTGGGGGATGGAGAGTAGCGTCAGCCCAGCGCGATCAGGCGATTGCGGACATCGTTTATCTGGTCGCGCAGTCGACCGGCTTCCTCGAACTCGAGGTTCTTGGCCGCGGCAAACATGGCATCTTCGAGACGGCTGATTTCCTTCTCGAGCGCCTGAGGGCCTTCGGCCGCCAGCGCAGCGTAGTCCGGCGTCTCTTCTGCCACCTGACGCTCGCTGCCCTTGCGACGGCTGCTCTTGCGGCCCGGCGCCTGGGCACCTTCCATGATATCCGCCACCGACTTGGTGATGGTGCGCGGCGTGATCCCGTGCTCATCATTGAAGGCCATCTGCTTTTCGCGACGGCGTTCGGTCTCGGCAATAGCCCGCTGCATGGAATCGGTGATGCGATCCCCGTACAGGATGGCCTTGCCGTTGGCGTTACGCGCCGCACGGCCGATGGTCTGGATCAGGGAGCGTTCCGAGCGCAGGAAGCCCTCTTTGTCGGCATCCAGAATCGCTACCAGTGAGACCTCCGGAATATCGAGGCCCTCACGCAGCAGGTTGATGCCGACCAGCACATCGAACTTGCCCAAACGCAGGTCACGAATGATCTCGACGCGCTCGACGGTATCGATATCGGAGTGCAGATAGCGCACCCGCACGTCATGCTCGCCCAGATATTCGGTCAGGTCTTCCGACATGCGCTTGGTCAGCGTGGTGATCAGCACGCGCTCGCCGACCTTGGTGCGCGCGCGAATCTCCGAGAGGACGTCATCCACCTGGGTCGAGGCCGAACGCACCTCGATGACCGGATCGAGCAGCCCGGTGGGACGTACCACCTGCTCCACCACCTGGCCGGCATGCTCTTCCTCGTAGGGGCCAGGCGTCGCCGAGACGAATACGGTCTGCGGCAGGATGCTCTCCCACTCCTCGAATTTCATCGGGCGGTTGTCGAGAGCCGACGGCAGGCGGAAGCCGTACTCCACCAGCGTTTCCTTGCGCGAACGGTCACCGCGATACATGCCGCCGACCTGCGGCACGCTGACGTGGGACTCATCGATGAAGACCAGCGCATCCTTGGGCAGGTAGTCGAAGAAGGTCGGCGGCGCATTGCCGGGATCACGCCCCGACAGATAGCGCGAGTAGTTCTCGATGCCGTTGCAGTAACCCAGCTCCATCATCATCTCGATGTCATAGAGGGTGCGCTGCTCCAGGCGCTGGGCCTCGACCAGCTTGTCGTGCTTGCGCAGGTAATCGAGGCGCTCGACCAGTTCTTCCTTGATGTGGTCGACCGCGGCGACGATGGTCTCGCGCGGCGTCACATAGTGACTCTTGGGATAGATGGTCATGCGCGGCACCGACTCGGCCACTTCGCCGGTCAGCGGATCGAACAGCCGGATGGAGTCGATCTCGTCATCGAACAGCTCGACACGCACCGCCTGCTCTTCGGAGTCGGCCGGGAAGATGTCGATCACGTCGCCGCGCACCCGATAGGTACCGCGCCGGAAATCCATGTCGTTGCGGGTGTACTGCAACTCCGCCAGACGCCGGAGGAAGCCGCGCTGATCGATCTGCTCGCCACGATTGAAGTGCAGGCGCATCTTCAGGTATTGATCCGGGTCACCCAGGCCGTAGATGGCCGAGACGGAGACCACGATGATCGCATCGCGGCGTTCCAGCAGCGCCTTGGTCGCCGACAGACGCATCTGCTCGATGTGGTCGTTGATCGAGGCGTCCTTCTCGATGAAGGTGTCCGAGGAGGCGACGTAGGCTTCGGGCTGGTAGTAATCGTAATAGGAGACGAAATATTCGACGGCGTTGTCGGGGAAGAACGACTTGAACTCGCCGTAAAGCTGCGCCGCCAACGTCTTGTTGGGGGCCATGACGATGGCCGGACGCTGCAGGCGCTCCACGATGTTGGCCACCGTGAAGGTCTTGCCGGAGCCGGTCACGCCCAGAAGGGTCTGATGCGCCAGACCCGCGTCCAGGCCGGTGATCAGCTTCTCGATGGCCGCCGGTTGGTCACCGGCCGGCTGAAACTTGGAGTCGATGCGAAATGGTTTGCTCATGCGCTCTCAATGGTGGCAGTCAGTCGAGTCTTCAACTGACGACAGGCAGATGATTGCCCGGCGCTCATGCGCTCGCGGGCGCTTCTCGACTGGTCACCGAGATCCGGGTGCTGGTCATCAGGCGATGGATGGGACAACGCTCGGAGATCTCGATCAGGCGCGCGCAGGTCTCGGCGTCCAGCTCATGGCCCTCCTCGGCCAGGAACTGCATGCTGACCGTGAGGCGATATTCGCTGTTGCTGCCACGGCGCTCGTCGCTGTCGTCCCGGTCCACCGTGGTGATGATCCCCTCCAACGGCAAGCCCTTGCGCCGGGCGTACATCTGCACGGTGATCGACTTGCAGGCCCCCAGCGACAGATCGAAGTAGTCATGAGGGTCCGGAGCGCTTTCGTCGCCGCCGACCACCGCCGGCACATCGACCAGCAACTCTTCAAAGCTTGCGACCTGTACCCGTTGCACGAAACTGCCTGACCGACGGCTGATTACCTCGATACTCATTCGTCACCTCCCTGTCGCTGATCTGTCCGTGATCCCGCTCGTGAGACGCTGCCTGTTTCCCGCCTGTCAGCGTCACCGCACTGCAGTCACTTGACCTTGTAACCGGCCTTCTCGACCGTCTTGACCAGTGCGTCATAACGCACCTGACCGTCGACTTCGGCAAAGCCACGCCCGACCTCGGCTTCCTTGACGCCATCCATCATCATCAGCGCCGTGGTGACCTTGTTGACGTCCTTGACGCTCTCGACGCCGATCAGAGTAAGAGAAAAGCTGGCCATCGTGTCATTCCTGTCATGCAGTAAGTAAAAAGGGGCGCCGCGGCGCATTGCAGCCGTCAAGAATAGCACGGTTGCCTGACAGTCAGCGCCCATCAGACCGTCGCGAACCAGGCTGCATAAAAGGCTGGCAGGACGGGAACACTGATTTGCCCGTTCTTTTACTGCCACTTGAGGCACAAGGGGCTGACAGCCGCCAGCTGGCGCGTGACAATGCGGGCATCCGACATGCCGCATGGTTGCCAATGCGCCACCGGCAGTTCACTCCTTCGCAACAGGATGGTGGTAGATGAATCCCTTGAAGACCCTGATGCAAGACCACGGCTACCAGCTCGGCGAGGACGGCCGCCTGACGCTGGGTGAGCCAGCCGACGCCTCCATGCCACTCGCTGACATGACCAAGAATGTACGGACCGAAAATGTGCTGGCCCCGCTGAACAATTTCGAGGTACTCGAGGTCTGCGGCAAGGATGGCGAACGCTTTCTGCAGGGACAGACCTCACAGCAGCTGAGTCTGGTCGATGGCGAGCTGGCGCCGCTGACGACCTTCTGCACCCCGAAGGGACGCATTCTGGCCATGGCCCAGCTGCTGCGCGTCAGCGAAGAGCGCCTGTGGCTGGTGATGCCGGCTGGCACCGCCGAACCGCTGCGCGCCCATCTGGCCAAGTTCGCGCCCTTCTACAAGGTGACGCTGGAGGTGTCGAGTGAGCTGAGCGTGCTCGGCCTGCTCGGCGAGCAGAGTCTGGCAGCATGTGCCGACGCCCTCGCGGCACCTGCGCTGGCCGAGCATGACCTGGCCATGCGCTCGGTCCTGCAGTCGAGCGAGGACGAAGAACCGCAGGCCTGCGCGCTGGCGCGCCAGCCGTCAGGCAATACCCCGCGCGCGATACTGGTCGGCCCGCATGCCGCCCTGGCAGACCTCGCCACGGCGCTTTTCGCACGCGATGTGGTCGCCAGCGGTGACACCCGCTGGGGCCTGGAAGATATCCGCGCCGGTCTGCAGTGGGTCACGTCCGCGCAGACTGACAGCTGGCTGCCGCAGATGCTCAATCTGGAAGCCCTCGCCGCGATCAGCTTCAAGAAGGGCTGCTACACAGGTCAGGAAGTCGTGGCACGCGCCCACTTCCGCGGCCAGGTCAAGAAGCGCCTGCAACGCCTGACGACGGCGCAGCCAGCCGACTTGCCGGCGGTGGGCAGCAAGGTCACAAACCCCGACGGCAAGTCCCTCGGCGAAGTGCTGCAGGCAGCCCATGATGAGCAGGGCCGCCTGGAGCTGCTGGCCGTGATCAGCCTGCGCGATGAAGAGATCGCATTGGCATTGGAAGATGGCACCCAGCTTGAGCGCAGCGCGCTGCCCTATGCCGTCGAGCGTCGCGATCCGGAGCAGCTCAAGGGCTGAAGGGTACGGCTCGAAAGGCTGATCGCCCTGAAGGACTGATCGCTTGAAAGCCGCCACAGGAAAGCCCCGCACGTGCCAACGTGCGGGGCTTTTGTCTGTCACGGATTGCTGATTTCAGGCGCCTGCCGGGGCTCCCAGCCCTTACAGCCCTTACAGCCCTTACAGCCCTTACAGCCCTTACAGCCCTTACAGCCCTTACAGCCCTTACAGCCCTTCCGGCAGCCAACCATCCCCTGCGATCAGGTGCTCGATCAGCTCCTGCACCGGCATCGGTCGTGCATAGAGATAGCCCTGATGCAGCGAGCAGCCATGCGCGAGCAACCCGGCTCGCTGTTCTGGCGTCTCGATGCCTTCGGCCACCACCGCAAGATGGAAGGCCTCCGCCAGCCCCAGCATCGCTTCGATCATGGCCTGCCCCTTGCTGGAGCCCAGCGCAGTCACGAACTGCCGATCGATCTTGAGCTTGTCGAACGGTAGCCGCTGCAGCTGCGACAGCGAGGAGTAGCCCGTACCGAAATCGTCCAGTGCCAACGCCACGCCGTGAGCCCGGATGGTCTGGAACAGCACGGCCAAGGCCTGGATGTCATCCGGCAGCTGGCTCTCGACCAGCTCAAGCGTCAGGCGCTCACATAGCTCCGGGTGCCGGAACAATATTTCCAGGTCCGACAGGAAGCGCTTGTCCATCATGTGGCGCACGGTCACGTTGACGCTCAGATGCAGCTCATGGCCGCTTTCGTGTACGCGCATCAGGGTCGCGATGCTCTCCTTGAGCACCCAGCGCCCCAGCGCGACATCCAGGCGTGCAGACTCGACGATGGCCATGAAGTCCGCCGAGCCCATCAAGCCATGTTCGGGGTGCTGCCAGCGAATCAGCGCCTCCGACAGCTGCAAGCGGCCGGTACGCCCGTCGACGATCGGCTGCACGAACAGCCTGAGCTGATTCTCACGCAGCGCGACAGTGAACTCGGCTTCCAGCTGCTTGAGGCGGCGCAACTCACGCTCCGCCTCCTCATCGAAGAAATGCCACTCGCGTTGGCATTGCTGGGCATCGTGCAAAGCACGTTCGGCGCGATAGACCAACGCATCCACCTGATGGCCATCTTCGGGATAGCGCGTGATACCCAGGCTCGGCTGCAGATAGATCACCTCATCATTGAGCGTGACCTTGTCGCGCACGGCATTCAGCAGATTGTCCAGCCAGCCGCTGATACCGCCTCGCGTCGCTTCCAGCAGCCGGCGCTGGACCATGATCAGCAACCTGTCGGTCTCGAGGCGCGCCACATCGCCGGAATTGCCCAGCAAGGGAGCGATGCGCTTCTGGACCTGCTCCAGCTGGTGATTGCCCGGCTCGGCGCCGGCATGATCATAGAGCACCTGCAAGCCGCCGATCCGCAGCGCCATCAGCACGAAGCCCTCCATCGGCGCGACCTCGCCCAGCTGGTCAATCCGCACCTTGATCAGACGCAGTATGCCTTCACGGCTGAGCAGACCGGTATCGAGATCCGTCTCGCGCTCCTCGAGCAACTGGTGCTGGAGCAGCACGCGTTCCTGCTCCAGTCCTCGTACCACCAGCGTATCGAGAGTCATGTCCAGCAACGGCATCATCTCGGTGGCGTTAAGTCGATGGCCGCGACTGGCCACCAGCAGCAATTCGCTGCGTCCGGGATGCGGCGAGACCGAATAGCCCATCAGCTGGCTGGCGCCCAGTCGCTGACACAGCAGCAGCGCGCGATCTTCCTGCTCATCGACACTCCTGTCGACGCTCCCATCGCGTCGCGAGCGATCACCGGCTGACACGCACACGCGCCCCACCGGCAGGCGCCAGAGAGGATCACGCCGCAACGATGCCTCACTCAACCACTCACGCTCATCGTGACTCTGCAGAATCAGGTAGCCGGCGTTGGGATTTCCCACCTCACGCCGATAGATGATGATCTCTGCCCCCAGCATCTCGCGCACGCGCTGCAGGTACCGGGTGAGAGACGCCCGCGCATTCTGCGGCGTGTGGGTTTCATAGGGGGCGCTCAGTAACTGCTGGTTGAGAATGCTGTGGCGCTGGTATTGATGCTCGAGGTAGGCGCCATAGGCCCGACTCGCCCTGCGGTATCGACTATCGCGCACCAACATGCCGATGGTGCCCATGCCCGCCAGCAAAATGATCAACAGCAGCACCGCCAGCGGAGTGCCCATCTCCTGCAGCAACTGAGCGACGCGATTTTCATCCTGCCAGCAGGCCTTGGCATGGTTGTAGCGATCGGCACGGCTGGATGCGGGCAAGGCCACGCAGACCTGCTGCGTCGCGATGGGCTGTGGCATGGCGTTGCTGACGACCTGCAGACCCTTCAAGCCCAGCACGGCCGCCTGCTCGTCCAGCAGGCCTGTCGTGAGCGGCATGCCCAGAATCAACAGCCCCTGCTCTTCCTGCGCTGGCAAGGCCTCCTCATCCTCGTAGAGCCCCTGCATGCCGATCAGCCATGGCTGGTTGTCGACGATCAACCAGACCAGCTGAGGTTGTGTCGGTGACTGGCGGGCCGCCTGCATGACAGGGGCGAGCGCACGACGCCAGCTCACCGGCTGCTTGCCCAGCCAGTCGGCCCCCGGCGACCCGGCATTGTGCTGCACCCAGGCGGCCACCTGTCCATCGCCACGCACGGCAGAGATCAGATGTATGCCGGTATTGATGGCGAACTCGGGGCCATACATGTACTCGAGCCAGGTCGTGTCGAGCTCGGGCTCGCGCAGAAACCTGGTCACGGCTTCTTCCCAGTAGCCGTTTTCCTGCAACTGTCCCGCGAGCAGGCGCTGTTCACTCTGGACCCACAAGGCCAGCCGCTGCCTGTCGGACTCACGATCCGCCTCGCGGGATTGCGTGATCTGGCTGGCCGTCAACCAGGCGGTGGCCAGCAATGCCGCCAGCAACAGCAGCGGCAGCAGGTACATCCGATAGCGGGGGCCAGCAGGCAGGGAGGCGTGCGCGAAGACAGCAGAAGACTCGTGTGCCGGCACACGAGAGGAGGAACGCGATGCTGAAGAATCTGACATTGATTTACCGATGATGAGGCGACCTCCTGAACCGGGTCGGCAGGCTGTCGCCTGGCCTTTGAGGTCAGTCTAGATCAGACGTTCAGTTGAAGAATACGCTGCACATTCGTCGTGGTGGATAACGCGATATCGTGGCGACTGCTCGAACGGAGTTCCGCCACCACATCCGCGACCTTGGCCACACGCGATGGCTCATTGCGCTGACCTTGAAACCCGCACAGCGGCATGTCGGGGCTATCGGTTTCCAGCACGAAGCCATCATCGGGCAGTGACGCCACCACTCCGCGCAGCTTGTTGGCACGCGGGTAGGTCACGCTGCCGCCCAGCCCCAGCACGAAGCCAAGCTCGAGAAAGCGCTCCGCCTGCACCTGACTGCCCGCGAAGGCGTGGATGATGCCGCCACGGGTGAGTCGTGCCTGCTTGATACGCTTGGCGACTTCGTCATTGGCGCGCACGCAGTGCACGATGACAGGCAGGGAGAATTCGCGTGCCATGCTCAGCTGGACCTCGAACAGCTGCCATTGGGCATCATGATCGGCCAGTCGCGCATCGAAGCCACATTCGCCCAACGCGACGACCTGGCCAGCATGCTGATCGAGGGCCTGATGAAGCGCCGCCAGCGCGTCATCGCCATGCTCGGACAGAAAATAGGGATGCAGTCCCAGGGCGCCAAAGATACGCGCCGATGAATCCACCAGCGCCAGCACTGCCGGGAAGCTTGCCACCGTGGTGGCGGGCACCACGAAGGCCGAGACATCTTCCTGCTCGGCACGCGCGATGACCGCCTCACGATCCGGCGTGAAGTCAGCGAAATCCAGATGGCAATGGCTGTCGATCAGCATGGAATCTCCCGGGGATGGTCGTACAGCCATCGTGCTATATCAGCGTGTGTCAGACAAACGAAGGGACCGGCCTGGTGGCCGGTCCCTTGAGGACGAGTGTCGATATTGCTTGCCAGTCGTCGTGACTGACGCAGATGGCCTAGGCCGCCTCCACCGGCGCTGCCGGCGCCAGCTCGGAGGTGCAATGACCACAACGGGTCGCCGCCAGCGGTACCTTGGAAAGACAATACGGGCAATCCTTGTCGGTGACCTCTTCCGGCGCTTCCTCGGCTTCCTTCTTGAGCTTGTTGATCTGTCGGATCAACACGAACACCGCCAGCGCCACCAGAGCAAAGCTGATGATGGCATTGATGAACAAGCCATAGTTCAGCGTGACGGCTCCCGCTTCCTTGGCCGCCTCGAGACTGGCGTAGGGCGCGGCCTGAGCGCCTTCCTTGAGGACGACAAAGAAGTTGGCGAAATCGACTCCGCCGATCAGCAGCCCGATCAGCGGGTTGAGCATGTCACCGACCAGACTCTTGACGATCAGTGTGAATGCCCCGCCGATGATGATGCCGACCGCCATGTCGACGACGCTTCCCTTGACGGCAAAATCACGAAATTCCTGCATGAATCCGGACATCTGTCATCTCCTGTCACTCGCTAACCATCCGGTGGATTGCCACGCATCATGCATGGCCCGCACTGAGACACATCCCACGCCATTGTGTTGTCATTGTCTGCGCCCTACCGACCTTCGCCCCAGCAAGCTTCATCACACGGATGCCAGCAAGACAACATGACCCGAACATTATGCCGTGCTGATGCCACGCCATGGGTTGGCTGTGTAAACGTAGGGTTACACGCATGTCTGGCCACAAAAAGTGCCACCTTTTATCCGGGCATACAAAAACGCCACCCCGAGGGGTGGCGTTCTTCATGTCGTGATCGACAGTCTCGCTAGCGCAGCGCCGCTGTGGCAACGCCGTTGTGGCAACTCCGTTGCGGCAACTGTCTCAGTGCTCACGGGTCGCGCGGAAGGTGATGTCCGGCCAGCGTTCCTGGGTCAGCTGCAGATTGACGCGGGTCGGCGCGATGTAGGTCAGCCAGCCGCCGCCGTCGTAGGCCAGGTTGGCACTGGCCTTGCGCTTGAAGTCTTCCAGCATCTTGGTGTCATCGCAGTAGATCCAGCGTGCGGTCTGCACGTTGATCGCCTCATAGATACACTCGACCTTGTACTCTTCCTTCAGGCGGTGAGCGACCACGTCAAACTGCAGCGTACCGACGGCACCGACGATCAGGTCGTTGTTATCGAAGGGCTGGAAGACCTGGGTCGCGCCCTCCTCGGAGAGCTGCTGCAGGCCTTTCTGCAGCGCCTTCATCTTCAGCGGGTCCTTCAGGCGCACGCGCTTGAACAGTTCCGGCGCGAAGTGCGGAATGCCGGTGAAACGCATGTCCTCACCGATGGTGAAGGTGTCACCGATCTGGATGGTGCCGTGGTTGTGCAGGCCGATGATATCGCCCGGCCAGGCCTCTTCCACGTGGGAGCGGTCCGCCGCCATGAAGGTCAGGGCGTCAGGAATCTTGACGTCCTTGTTGATGCGCACGTGGCGCATCTTCATGTTCTTCTCGTACTTGCCGGAGCAGACACGCAGGAAGGCGACACGGTCACGGTGTTTCGGGTCCATGTTGGCCTGGATCTTGAACACGAAGCCGGTGAAGCGCTCATCGTGGGCCGTGACTTCGCGGGTATCGGTATCACGCGGCTGGGGCGGCGGGGCATATTCGACGAAGCCGTCGAGCATCTCGCGCACGCCGAAGTTGCCCATGGCGGTACCGAAGTAGACTGGCGTCAGATCACCGCGACGATAGGCCTCGAGATCGAACTCGTGTGAGGCGCCGCGCACCAGCTCGACTTCCATGCTCAGCTCTTCGATCAGGTCCTCGCCCAGCACTTCGATGGCTTCCGGGCTATCGAGGCCCTTGATGCGCACGTCATCGGGAATGCGGTTGCCCTGGCCCTGCTTGTAGAGGTGGATCTCGTCATTGAGCAGGTGGTAGACGCCCTTGAAGCCCTTGCCGACGCCGATCGGCCAGGTCATCGGCGCGCACTGGATGTTGAGCACCGTCTCGACTTCGTCCATCACCTCGATGGGGTCACGCGTCTCGCGGTCCATCTTGTTGACGAAGGTCAGGATCGGCGTGGTGCGCAGGCGGCAGACTTCCATCAGCTTGATGGTGCGGTCCTCGACACCCTTGGCACCATCGATGACCATCAGTGCCGAATCGACGGCCGTCAGCGTCCGGTAGGTATCTTCGGAGAAGTCCTCGTGCCCGGGGGTATCCAGCAGGTTGACCATGCGGTCCTTGTAGGGGAACTGCATCACGGAGGTGGTCACGGAGATGCCACGCTCCTGCTCCATCTTCATCCAGTCAGAGGTCGCGTGGCGATCGGCCCGCTTGCTCTTGACCGAGCCGGCCATCTGGATGGCATTCCCGAACAGCAGCAGCTTCTCGGTGATGGTGGTCTTACCGGCATCCGGGTGAGAGATGATGGCGAATGTACGGCGTACATCCGCCGCCTTGGCAATCTGGGAATCTGACATGAGCTGAAAGGCATCCGGCCCGACGTGAGGCACGCCGCGCGCACTGTTGGGTGAATAGCAGAACAAGACGAATGGCGCGCATTGTAGCGGCTGGCGCGGCGCGGCAACAGAGGCGGGCGCGATCAGCGGCCTTCAGTCATCCTTGCGCGCGCGAAAATGCCAGGGCCTTACTCCTCGGTCTCGGACAGTGACTCGACGATACGGCACTGCGCCACCACCCCGCCGGCGCAGCAGTGCGTCAGGCGCTGCAACTCCTCCTCCATGACGGCGAGATCGCGCTGACGCTTGCGCACCTCGGCCAGCTGCGCCTCGATGCGCGCGTCTATCTGATCGCACGGCAACGCCTGCTGATCCGCCAGCCCCAGCAAGGCGCGGATATCATCCAGCGAGAAACCCAGACGCCGACAACGGCGGATGAAGGTCAACCGGCGCAGTTGTGCATTGCCATATTCGCGATAGCCGTTGGCCGCACGCCGCTGCGGGGCCAACAGACCCTGCTTCTCGTAGTAGCGGATCGTCACCGCCTGGACGTCTGAGGCCTTGGCCAGCTGACCGATGCTCATCGCCCCTGTGACAGCCTCTGTGTCAGACATTGTGAAAGCCGCTGATCTTTGCGGGTCTTGCGCTGCTGTCCCCGGCTCGCGCTCGGTTCCTTGTGTCATGAGACTTGACCTTATAGTGACTATAACCTCCATGCTGTCAGCAATACGACAGGAGGCCAAGACCCCTTATGAAAAGCTGTTGCGAAAGCAAGTCCGGCGAGCTGGCAGAGCTCAGAGCAAGGTACTCAAGATATTGCTGGCACTGAATGCCAGCATGTTCTTCATCGAATTCACCGCAGCCTGGTGGCTGGGCTCCACCGCACTGCTGGGGGATTCACTCGACATGTTCGGCGATGCCAGCGTCTACGCCCTGACCCTCTATGTCCTGCACCGCAGCGTGCGTGAACGTGCCTTGAGCGCGCTGGTGAAAGGCATCGTGATGCTGGCGCTGGGTGTGATCGTCCTTGGCGAGGCAGGCTATCAGGCCCTCCATGGCGTCACCCCAGCCGCACACGGCATGGGTGCCTTCGCCCTGCTGGCGCTGGCCGTCAATCTGGTCTGCTTCGGCCTGCTGTGGCGCTTCAAATCGGATGATCTGAACATGCGCTCCACCTGGCTATGTTCACGCAATGACATCATCGCCAATGCCTCGGTCTTCGGCGCCGCACTACTGGTCGGCTGGACAGGTTCCCGCTGGCCGGATGTGCTGCTGGGGGCGGCGATTGCCGCCCTCTTCCTGCAGTCCGCCTGGCAGGTGATTCGCGATGCGCGAGTTGAGCTTGGCGAGGCCAAGCAGGCCGAAAGCGTGCAAGCTGCGCATGAGCAAGACGCAAGCTCCCAAGCCCCTGACGCTCCGCCATCATCCTGCGCCACCCGCAGTTGTTGCGCCCCACCCACGTCTGCCGTGGTGGTCGAGCAGACACCCGCCAGCGGCGACTCCAGCAAGTGCTGTCGTTGAGACGATGGCCTGAGATATGAAAGCGCCTCGTCGAGACCGCTGAGGCGCTTTCATCTCGGGATACCGACAATGATCATGCCGCCGGACAATCTGGCTGACGCTCGGGATGGGCCTGCTGGAAGGCTTCCAGTGACTGACAGGCCGCCTCGATGGCCAGAATCCTCGGGTAGTCCTTGAGTTCACACTCGAAGCGGCGCGCATTGTAGAGCTGGGGCATCAGGCAGGCATCCGCCATGCCCGGGCTATCTCCATAACAGAAACGTCCCGCACTTTCCGCCAGCATCACTTCCAGACGCGCGAAGCCCTCAGCGACCCAGTGTCGGTACCACTCAAGGCGCTGCTGCTGGGTGACCTCAAGCCGATCGGTCAGATAATTGAGAACGCGCGGATTGTTGAGCGGATGCATCTCACAGGCCATGAACTGGCACAGTGAGCGCACCTTCGCACGCGCTTCCGGCGCTGAGGGCAACAGCGCCGGGGTGGGCCAGCGCTCCTCCAGATATTCCATGATCGCGAGCGACTGGGTCAGGGCCACCGGTGCGGGGGTATCTCCCACCATCAGGGTCGGCACCAGTCCCTGGGGGTTGATGGCCAGATAGTCCGCGCTGCGCTGTTCGCCCTTGAGCAGATTGACCGGCACCTGAGCGACCTCTATCCCCTTGAGCGCCAGCGCGATTCTTACCCGATAGCTGGTAGATGAACGGTAATAGCCATACAGGCTCATTGAACTCATGCTGCACTCCCCTGTGACGCGGTTGGATGCCGGCCGCCCCTTCGCACTACCTCGCACCCAGTTGGCTTGAGGCTTACCGGTACACGACGTCTTCCCGAGACATGTCTCTGAGAAGCTCTGCCTCTCGACGCCGCCATCAGGCGTCCAACTGCGTCACCTGCTGATCAATGGCGCCGAAGATGCTCTGGCCATCTCGATCAAACATCTCGATGCGGATGCGATCACCGAAACGCATGAAGGGCGTGCGAATCTCATCGAACAGGATCTTCTCGACCATGCGGACTTCGGCCAGACAGCTGTAGCCCACGCCCCCTTCGCTGATCGGTTTGCCGGGGCCGCCATCCTTGCCGGGATTGGACACGGTGCCTGAGCCGATGATCGCGCCGGCGCCCAGGGGGCGAGTCTTCGCGGCGTGCGCCACCAGCTGCGGGAAGCTGAAGATCATGTCTGGCCCGGACTCTGGCTCACCGAACTTCTCACCATTGAGATGCACGCTGAGCGGCAGATGCACGCGCCCCTGCTGCCAGGCATCCCCCAGCTCATCCGGCGTCACGGCGATGGGCGAGAAGCTTGACGACGGCTTGGCCTGGAAGAAGCCGAAGCCCTTGGCCAGTTCGCCAGGGATCAGCCCACGCAGACTTACATCATTGACCAGCATCAACAGGCGAATGTGGTCCTCGGCCTGCTCCGGACTGACGTGCATCGGCACATCATCGGTGATGACGGCGATCTCGCCTTCGAAATCGATGCCATGCTCCTCACTGACACACACGATATCGGCGCCGGGGGCCAGGAAGCTGTCGCTGCCGCCCTGATACATCAGCGGGTCATGCCAGAAGGTCTCGGGCATCTCGGCGCCACGCGCCTGACGCACCAACTGGACATGGTTCAGATACGCCGAGCCGTCTGCCCACTGATAACTGCGCGGCAGCGGGGAATGCAGCGCCTGGCTTTCCAGCGCAAAGGCGTCCGTCAGCGTGCCATCATTGAGCGCCGCGTAGCGTTGCTCGAGCCCGGGCGCCAGCGAGGCCCAGTCTTCCAGCAGCGCCTGCAGCGTCGTGGCGACATCCGCGACCTTGACGGCGCGGGTCAGGTCACGGGAGACCAGCAGCAGTGTTCCATCGCGGGAACCATCCTGGTAGGTAGCGAATTTCATGGGTGCCTCCTTGAAGAGCAACGTGAGCAATAATGCAGGAATTGCCTGGGGTCGGATGACGATGAACAGTCAAAGTTCATCGCTGATGCAGGGTGAATTAAGGAGTGAATCAAGGGGTGGATTGAGGAGTGGTGTGAGGCGTAAAGTGAGACGCGAGCCCCTGCCAGACCGAGCCGTAGTCGCGCTGCCGAGCGCTCGACGACAGGGCCTGTGGGGTGGACTGGAACAGATAGCGACTCTCGAACATGAAGGCGAGCGTATTGCCCTGATAGCGAGGAGCGAGCTCTGCCTGACTGGCCGCCTCGAAGGTGGCAGTGTCAGGGCCATGCGGGGTCATGGCGTTGTGCAGACTCGCGCCGCCCGGACGGAAGCCTTCGCGCTTGGCGTCATATTCGCCATGGATCAGCCCCATCAACTCACTCATCAGGTTGCGATGGAAGTACGGCGGCCGGAAGGTGTTCTCGGCGACCATCCAGCGTGGCGGGAAGATCACGAAGTCGAGGTTGGCGACCCCGGCGGTGTCCGACGGTGATGTCAGCACGGTGAAGATCGAAGGGTCAGGATGATCGAAGCTGACCGTATTGATCGTATTGAAGGTCGCCAGATCATATTTGTAGGGCGCGTAGTTGCCGTGCCAGGCCACGACATCCAGCGGTGAATGATCCAGGCTCGCGCGCCAGAAACGCCCGCCGAACTTGGCCACCAGCGTGAAGTCACCGGCTTTGTCCTCGAAACGTGCCGATGGCGCGAGGAAGTCACGCGGGTTGGCCAGTCCATTGCTTCCGATGGGCCCCAGCGATGGCAACTCGAGAGGCGCGCCATAGTTCTCGGCCACATAGCCTCGACAGCCCTCCGCATGGCCCGCCAGCGGATTGAGCTGGAACTTGATACCACGCGGAATCACGACGATCTCGCCGCTGGCGACTTCCAGCAGGCCCAGCTCGCTGCGCACCTCGATGGCACCCTGCTGCGGCACGATCAGCAATTCGCCATCGGCGTTATAGAAAAAGCGCTGCTGCATGCCGCAAGAGAAGGCGTAGAGATGCGTGGCACAGCCCTGCTGCGCCTGGGCATCCCCATTGACCGCCAGCGTGATCAGGCCTTCCAGAAAATCGCCAGCGCAGAACGCGATGGGGTCCCAGCGCATCGGGTTGGGATCCGGCTTTCTCTCGGCCAGCGGTGCGGTGGCGACCTGCGGCATCTCCATGGGCTGATAGGCGCCCTGCACCACCGAGGGCCGAATGCGGTAAAGCCAGCTGCGCAGATTGTGGCTACGCGGCGCGGTGAAGGCCGAGCCGCTCAACTGCTCCGCGTACAGGCCGTAGGGGCAACGCTGGGGAGAGTTCTGGCCCTGCGGTAAGGCGCCAGGCAACGCCTCGCTGGAGACATGATTTCGAAAACCGGCGTGATAATGACACTCAGCGTTGCGCTCGCGCATGACGATTCATCTCCTTGTGGGCTCGCGGCTCCTGATGACCTGGGGCATCCACGGCACGACATACCGCCACTGCCCCAATTAGTTACACATGAAACCATATAGCCAGATTCATACCTTAGCAATCTCCCAAGTGATCGACTTTTGTCTTGCTCGCTATCGAAAGTGGTAACATTGGTAACCTAATTCGACCGCAATGCACTGTCGTGACAACGCTGGTCAGCCCCCTCACCGAGACAGGTAACTCTCGATGCAACGCACCGATGACACTCCCGAAGCGCGCGATGCCCTTGATGGGGAAGCCTCACAGGACCGGTCCCACAGCGAGCTGGATCTTGACCAGTTCCTGCCCTATCGCCTCAACCGACTGGCCGAGCGTACCAGTGAGGCGATGTTCGCCCGCTATGGCGAGCGCTTCGCCATCAATGTCGCCGAGTGGCGTCTGCTGGCCTGGTTGAGCCGCGGCGTGCCGATGACCGCGCGGGAAATCAGCCTGCGCACCCACATGGACAAGGTACGCGTCTCGCGCGCCGTCAAATCACTGGAGAGCCGTGAACTGATCCTGCGTCGCCCGAGCGAGCAGGACCAGCGTGCGCAGTTGCTCGTTCTCACCGCCGAGGGAGAGGCCATGCTCGCCGAGCTGATTCCCGAAGCGCGGCGTTTCGAGGATGAGCTGCTCGGCGCCGTCAATGCACGCCAATACCGTGATCTGCTGCTCACCATGCAGACTCTGGAGCGACAACTGGATCAACTGCTGGGCAGCGACTGAGTCAGGCATGCAAGGCGCTCGTCAACAGGATGACAGGGGATTTTCTGGCCGCCATTTCGCGCAATGTACAATTATGGTATAGGTTATGTAATGATTTTAAGGAGCCTTGCCAGCATGCATCGCAAACCGCCCCTGCCCAGCAAACTATGTCAGACCTGCCAGCGCCCCTTCACATGGCGCAAAAAGTGGCAGGACTGTTGGGACGACGTACGCCATTGCAGTCAGCGCTGTCGTCGCAACGCACGCCAGCTGGCACGGGAGGCGCGCGATGACGTCCACTGACCTCTGGCTGGTATGGTTGAACGAGGACCTGCGCTTGGATGACAACCCGTTGTGGCAGGCCGCACTCGAGGAGAGAGCCTCGCACCTGCTGGTCGTGCACGTGGTGGCGGAGACAACCTTTCAGCCCTTCGGCAGCGTCAGTGCCGGAGAGTCACGCCTGCAGCCGCTCAGCATGGGGCGACAACACGCCCTGCTCGAAAGTCTGGAATCGCTGCGCACGCGACTTCAGGCGCTGGGAAGTGACCTTCTGATCCTCCACGGCGAAGCGGCACGACTGATTCCGCAGCTGGCAAGGCAATATGGCTGTCGGGGCGTCATCACGCGCCGCGCCACGGGCTTGGTGGAACAACGCCAGCAACGCGCGGTGGCAAGCCAGTGTCGCCTGCGGCAATTGAACAGCGGTTTGCTGCTGGACGAAAACGAGCTGCCGGAACCACTCACCGCACTCCCCGAGAGTTTCAGTGCCTTCCGGCGCAAGCTGGAGAAGGCTCGCCCGAGCCTCCCCGACATGCCCGCCCCACTGGACGCGCCATCCACGCTTCCCGGTTGGCCAGAGGCCGCCCCTCGAGGCTTTCAGGACGCGGCTAAGCACCTGCTCAAGGCTCGCCACTGGCAGGCCGACTCCCGCGGCGAGTACCCCTTTGCCCTTGGAGAGCCCGCCGGCTTGCAGCGCCTGCAGGATTACTTGGACCCGGCCTTCGCCGGCCAGTACAAGACCACCCGCAATCGCCTCAGCGGCGCAGGTTTCTCGACCCGCTTCTCCGTGTGGCTGGCACTGGGCTGTCTGTCGCCGCGACGAATACTGGACGCGCTGCACCGCTTTCAGACCACGCTGCCCGAGCACTGCGCGCATCCGCAGGCAGCTTTCAAGGACAGCGACTGGATCCGCGTCGAGCTGTTATGGCGCGAATACTTCCACTGGGATGCACGGCGGCTGGGCAGACACACCTTCACGGGCGAGTCCCCAGGCCACGACGCGGCTCAGCCGCAAAGCCACGAGCTGGCGTCGGAAGCGCTTGAACGCTGGCAGAGCGGAATGACCGGGGTGCCGTGGGTCGATGCCGGCATGCGCGAACTGGCGGCTACCGGCTGGCTGAGCAACCGGATGCGCCAGAACGTGGCGAGCTTTCTGGTCAAGGACCTTGGCGTGGACTGGCGCCAGGGAGCGGCCTGGTTCGAGCATCAGCTACTGGATCACGACGTCGCCTCCAACTGGGGCAACTGGCGCTATCTGGCGGGTATCGGTAAGCGACCGGTGATCCCATCTACCGCAGAGTCCTGAATTCCGTCACGTTAGATGTCCACCTATCAATAAGTGGACACTTATCATGACGGAATCAAGCGTGTTGGAAGTTCCTCGCAAGCGTCGCC
>NZ_JADPPY010000025.1:0-53210 GCF_018340035.1 Cobetia sp. MC34 | reverse complement strand
GCCCGGGATTGTCAATCGATGATCTTCGAAGCGGACTTCAAAAACCTCAAGCAAAACAACCACCTGCAAACCTCTTTCACCGCTGGTAACGCCATGCGTCCCCGGCAGCGGATGCGTACTTTACGCAGGAATCGGCTTGATGGCAAGGGCTTTTTGGCCAGATATCCCTGTCAATTCAAACAAGCTCATGCAGGCACTGCGTGCTCCAGCATCAACTGCAGTGACTCTCTCCCCCGCCAGCGATTGCGCGACAACTTGTAAGCACACTTCAGAGAGGCCCCCACGCCAAATGCCGGTGATTCCCCCGGTGACAGCGCACGGAACCAGATCGCCTTGAGGCGCGTACGCCCGAGCGAGAGTTCCAATGACAGGTGCGTGCCATCGGCGCCTACCGGCCTGAGGCTCTCGACCAGGAAGCTGCCCTCGAAGAGAGGCGCCTCGAACTCACGCCCGAAGGGCGCCAGACGCTCTAGCTCATCCAGCGTCTCCAGACTCAACTGCCCTTCCACCAGCTCACCATCGCTGAGAATCAAGGGATTGAGCGCCCTCTCCCCCAACTGCTCCGCGGCTGCCTGTTGCAGGGCACGAGTGAAGGTATCCTTTTCCGTCAGCGGCAAGCCCACGCCGGCGGCGCCGCGATGCCCACCGAAGCGCGGCAGACACTGCGGCGCGAGATCATGGGCACGCTGCAGCGCATCCCGCAGGTGCAATCCTTCAATGGAGCGCCCGGAGCCCGTCAACATGCCGGGCACCGCGGCTGGTGTCAGCACGACGGTCGGTCGCCCGAACTGCTGCACCAGGCGCGAAGCGACAATGCCCTGCACCCCGGGATGACCATCCTCAAGATGGACCACGATCACCTGATGCCCTTCCCGCAAGGAGGTGAGCGCCATGGCACGCGCCGACTCGACCATCTCGGCTTCGATCGCCTTGCGGGACTGGTTGTCCTGATCGAGCACTTCCAGCGCACGCTGCGCCGCGTCATCTTCACGCGCCAACATGAAATGCAGCGCGGCGTACGGGTCATCCAGACGCGAGCGGGCATTGATACGCGGCCCCATCTGGAAAGCCAGCGTCTCGGCATTGAAGGGCACGCTATCTGCCCCGAGCCGTTCTGCCATCGCGCGCCAGCAGGGTTCCTGCATGCGGTTGATCAGCGCGAGGCCCAGATTGACCACCGCGCGATTGATCGCACTCCCCCCCAGTGACACACAGTCCGCCACCGTCCCCAGCGCCACATACGACAGCCACGGCGACAGCTTGGGGGCATCGCTCGGCAACCTGCCCTGTTCGATCAAGACGTTACGGGTCAATGACATGGTCAGCCAGGCGACCATGCAGCCGGCAATGGTCGCATCGGGATAGGCGCAGTCATCTCGTGTCGGATTGACCGTCGCGTAGGCGGAAGCCGGCGGCCCTTCCTGAGGCAACGCATGGTGATCCGTCACCACCACCTCTATCCCCGCCTCCTTGAGCAACGCCAGACGCGCCTCATCACTGGAGCCGCAGTCCGCGGTCACGATCAGAGACGGACGCGGCGACAGCGTCATGATGCGCTCGACCAGCGGCAGACTGATGCCATAGCCATCATGGATGCGATGGCCGATCAGACTGTGCACGCGGTCGTAGGGCACATCGAACAGCTCGGTCAGCGTGCGCAGCATCACCACATGCGAGGTGATGCCATCCACGTCATAGTCGGTGAGGATGCCGATATGCTCCCCCTCGGCGACGGCGCGCGCGATGCGCTCTGCCGCGCGCCGGCCATCGGCCAGCCGCTCGGGATGCTCGATATGCCGCAGCGCCGGCGTGACCAGCGCCTCCAGGGGTGCCTTGCAGCTCTCCAGCGTCAGGCGCCCTGCCAGCACACGTGCCTGCAATTCGCTGAGCCCGGTCGCAATGCCCTGTTGATAGAGTCGCTCGTCACGCACGCGCGGCTGAATGACCCGCGCAATGCTGGCCGCAAGCGTGCGCTCGTCCGGATGACTCATGGAGTCTTGCGAGAATGGGGGCGACACGGGGGAAGTGACAGACATGAAGAGCTCCTGACAAACGACATGGCCGTCATCTCGGCAGCGGACTGCAGACATGACGGCCATGAAAAGATGACTGCCGATCACCCCGAACGGGCCAACCGGCAGTTGTTGCAATCACCCGCGGCGATTCTCGCGCACGAAGTCCTGCACTGCCGCCAACTCCGCCGGCAGTACGCTGTAACGCTCCTCGCGCTCCAGCAAGTCATGCAGATGCGGCGGCAGATCGACGCCAGCAAAGCCGGCACGCGCCACGGCCTCGGCAAACTTGGCCGGATGCGCCGTCGCCAGCGTGATCATCGGCGTCGCGCTATCGGTACGGCAGACCTCAGCCGCACGATAGCCGGTTGCCGTATGCGGATCGAGAATCTCGCCGGTGCGATGGTGCGCCTCACGGATGACCTCGAGGATCGTCTCGTCATCGACACTGTGACTGGAGAACAACTCACGCAGCTTCGCCAGCGGGGCATCCGCCAGTGCTGCCGGTTCCCGCGAGAAGTGCTCGAGCAGCTCACGGATCGCCTGACCATCGCGGCCATAGGCTTCGAACAGCAGACGTTCGAAGTTGGAGGACACCACGATATCCATCGACGGTGCCAGCGTCGCCTTCAGCTCCTGACGTGAGAAGTCATTGGAGGAGATGGTGCGATGCAGGATGTCGTTGGCGTTGGTGGCGATCACCAGCTGGCGTACCGGCAGCCCCATGCGCGAGGCCAGATAGCCGGCAAAGATGTTGCCGAAGTTGGCCGACGGCACCGTGAAGCTGACCTGACGCGCCGGAGCGCCCAGCGCCACACCGGCGGCCACGTAGTAGACGGTCTGGGCCATGATGCGCGCCCAGTTGATCGAGTTGACCGCGACCAGACGCGTGCCGTTCAGGAAGTCCTGATCGGCGAAGCTGGCCTTCACCATCGCCTGGGCATCATCGAAATTGCCTTCGATGGCGATGTTGAAGACGTTGGGCGCCAGCACGGAGGTCATCTGGCGACGCTGTACTTCGGAGACACGGTTGTGCGGATGCAGAATGAAGATATCCACATGATCGCAGGCACGGCAGCCTTCGATGGCGGCGGAGCCGGTATCACCGGAGGTCGCACCCATGATCACCGCACGCTCGCCGCGCTTGGCAAGGAAGTGATCCAGCAGGCGACCCAGCAGCTGCAGCGCGACATCCTTGAAGGCCAGTGTCGGGCCGTGGAACAGCTCCAGCAGGTAATGGTTGCTGTCGAGCTGATTGAGCGGCACGACGGCATCGTGACTGAAGGTCGCGTAGGTCTCGCGCACGATGTCACGGAAGGTCTCGTCATCGATGGCGCCATCGACGAAGGGCTTCATGACACGGAAGGCGATTTCCGCGTAGGACTCACCGGCCATCGCCGTCAGCTCTTCGGCGCTGAACTGCGGCAGGGTTTCCGGCACGTACAGGCCGCCATCACTGGCAAGCCCCGTGAGAACCACATCTTCAAAACCGAGCGCCGGCGCCTGGCCGCGCGTGGAGATATAACGCATGTCGTGTCTTCCCGTGGCTCTTGCCACCGTTATGATTCTTGCTCTTCCGGCCTGCGCCGGCTGCCCAGCGGGGCGGTGCCATCACCGTCGATAGCCCCACCCCGTTTGCCCGCGATCAGGCGTTGTCGTCGAGATCCTCGACACGTATGCGCACCACGGAACCCGCGACATCCACCAGCGCTTCCAGCTGGCGAATCGCTTCGTTCATGTGCAGTTCGCGCGCACGGTGCGTGAGCAGAATGATCGGCACCAGCTCCCCTTCGGTGGCTTCCTTCTGGATGATCGCCTCGATGGAGATGCCCTGCTCGGAGAGGATCGACGCGACACGCGCCAACACGCCCGGGCGGTCCACTGCTTGCAGACGCAGATAGCAGGCCGTCTCGATCTCTTCCATCGGCAGGATCGGCAGGGTGTCGCCGTGCTGATTGATCTCGGCGAAGGCCAGATACGGCACACGGTAGCGGTGGTCGGTGGCGATATCGCGCGCCACGTCGAGCAGGTCCGCGACCACGGCAGAGGCCGTCGGCTCGGCACCGGCGCCGGCGCCGTAGTAAAGGGTCGGACCGACAGCGTCGCCCATCACCTCGATGGCATTCTTGACGCCATGCACATTGGCCAGCAGACGCCCCTTGGGAATCAGCGTCGGATGCACGCGCAGCTCGAGGCCCTTGGCCGTGGCGCGGGTGATGCCCAGATGCTTGATGATGTAGCCCAGGTTATCGGCCTGCTCGATGTCCTCGGCCGTGATGCGCGAGATGCCTTCGGTGTAGGCCTTGTCGAACTGCAGCGGCACGCCGAAGGCAATCGAGGCCAGGATGGTCAGCTTGTGCGCGGCATCGATGCCTTCGACATCGAAGGTCGGATCGGCTTCGGCATAGCCCAGCGCCTGCGCCTCGGCCAGCACGTCCTCGAAGCTGCGACCTTCATCACGCATCGCGCTGAGGATGAAGTTGCCGGTGCCGTTGATGATGCCGGCCAGCCACTGGATGCGGTTGGCACCCAGGCCTTCACGCAGCGACTTGATGACGGGAATGCCACCGGCCACTGCGGCTTCGAAGGCCACCATCACGCCTTTCTCGGCGGCGGCACGGAAGATCTCGTTGCCGTGGACGGCGATCAGCGCCTTGTTGGCGGTCACGACATGCTTGCCGTTGGCGATGGCTTCCATCACCAGCTGATAGGCGACATCGTAGCCACCGATCAGCTCGACCAGCACGTCGACCTCGGGATTGCGCGCGACCTCGAAGATGTCGTGCGTGCGGCTGACGCCGGTGATATCGCAGTCAGGATTGTCGCGTCGTGCGCCGACCTGTTCGACGATGATCGGGCGTCCAGCACGACGCGCAATCTCATCGGCATTGCGAATCAGCACGTTATAAGTGCCGCCGCCTACGGTCCCTAGACCACAGATTCCTACTTTCACCGGTTTCAACGTCGCTTTCCTCTCTTGTTACGGTATCCAGCCTTGAGGGCCGCGCCACTGTCAGCGACGGCCTTGCCGATCTCACGTCGGTCTATTATCCAGACATCCTGCACGTACGTCTGTCGTGACCACGGTAGCAAGGCAGGACGCCCTGTCAACGCGCAGTCTTGTCGCCTGTGGCTCAGTCATCAATGCCCAGCATGCTGGCAAGACGCTCCACCGGCAGGTAGCCAGGCACCATCTGGCCATCCGGCATCACGATGGCCGGGGTGCCCTGCACCCCCATGCGCGTGCCCAGCTGATACTGGCTTTGCACCGGCGCATCGCAGCTGGCCGCCTGCTTGGGCACTTCGCCTTCATTCTTGATCTGGTTCATCGCCTCGGTGGGATTGTCCGCACACCACACCTGCGCCAGTTCGCGCGCGCCCTGCGAGCGCATGCCACCGCGCGGGAAGGCCAGATAACGCACTTCGATGCCACGTGCATTGAGTTCCGGCACTTCCTGGTGCAGCTTGCGGCAATACGGGCAGGTGGTATCGGTGAAGACACTGATCACCGCCTTGACCTCACCCGCCGGGCGGAAGATGACCATATCATCTTCACTGACCTCGGCCAGCAGCTCGAGGCGCTCGCCATTGGCCTTCTGCTCGCTGAGATTGACCAGCCCCTTGTCGCCATCATTGCGGTACATCTCACCCACGATCAGATGCTTGCCGTCGATATCGGTAAAGAAGCTCTCGCCACTGGTCAGGCGCACCTCATAGAGGCCGTCGATGGGGCTTGAGGCCAGTGATTCGACCGGCAGCGGCTGGCCATTGACGACGAGCTTGTCGCGCAGATCATCCAGCGCATCAGCCTGGGCCAATGGCGCCACAAGCGTCAGCACGGCGCCGGCGCTCAGGAGGCGGATCGCACGGGACAGGGCCTGCGGACGACGGAAAGACTTGCTCATCAAACACTCCTTGGCGTCCGCGCGCAGAGGGAAGGACACTCAGCCACGCGGATGATGTTCGGCATGCAGACGCTCCAGACGCGCCTGGGCCACATGGGTATAGATCTGGGTCGTGGAAAGATCACGATGTCCCAGCAACAGCTGCACGACACGCAGGTTGGCACCGTGATTGAGCAGGTGCGTGGCGAAGGCATGGCGCAGCGTATGCGGTGACAGAGGCTTGCTGATGGCCGCAGTCACGGCGTGACGCCGGATGCGATGCCAGAAGGTCTGTCGCGTCATGGCCTTGTCGTGTCGGCCGGGAAACAGTGCCGGACGCGCCTGGTCGGCCATCATCGCAGGTCGGCCAACGGACAGCCAGCGTGACAACCAGTCACAGGCCTCCTCGCCCAGCGGCACCAGCCGCTCACGATCGCCCTTGCCGGTGACACGCACGACGCCCTGGCGCAGATTGAGCGCATCGACACTCAGGTTGACCAGCTCGCTGATGCGCAGGCCCGCTCCATAGAGCACTTCGAGCATGGTGCGGTCGCGCAGCCCGATGGGCGTGTCGAGATCCGGCGCCTCCAGCAGGCGCTCGACCTCCTCCTCATCCAGCGTGCCCGGCAGGCTGGGAATCACGCGCGGCAGGCGCACCTCATGCAGTGGGTCCGCCTCGATCATGCCTTCGGCCAGCGCCCAGCGATAGAAGCGCCGCAATGCCGACAGCAGACGCGCCGTGGAGCGCAGCGCATGTGACTCACGCCGCGAGTCACAGAAGGCCTGCACCTGCTGCGGTGCCACGCTCAGCAACGGCACCGTGTCAGCGCCCGCCTCCGCCTGATCGGCCAACCAGCGCCGCCAGGCCGTGAGATCACTGCGATAGGCGCCGAGCGTATTGTCACTGGCACCCCGCTCTAGCCACAACGTATCGAGAAAGGCCTCGACCAACGCATCGTCGTCCATCATTCCCGCTTCCCCGTCCTGAATGACGCGCCATCCACGCTCGCCGTGGCCGTCATGTACCGCGGCACCTGACCTGCGTGAGCCTCGATTCTACCGTGATGCCCTGACGATGAAATGAACTCTCTGCAAGTCACGCCGGATTTCCCTGGTGCACAAACACGAAGACCCCGCCATGCGATGCATGGCGGGGTCTTCATATGGCGGAGGAGCAAGTGGCAATTCGCTCCCCCGCAGTACTGCCGAGTTCTGCAGTCAGGGAATGCGGAGCGCTTAGCCCAGCTTTTCCTTGATGCGTGCAGACTTGCCGCTACGCTCACGGAGGTAGTACAGCTTGGCCTGACGGACGTCACCACGACGCTTGACGTCGATAGCGGCAACCTGCGGGCTGTAAGTCTGGAAGGTACGCTCGACGCCCACACCGTGGGAGATCTTGCGGACGGTGAAGGCGGAGTTCAGACCGCGGTTACGCTTGCCGATCACCACGCCTTCGAAGGCCTGCAGACGCTCGCGAGTACCTTCGACGACCTTGACCTGGACGACGATGGTGTCGCCCGGTGCAAAGGCCGGGATTTCCTTGGCCATCTGCTCGTTTTCGATCGCCTGGATCAGTTTATTCTTGCTGCTCATCGCTAGCTCCAAATTCGTTAGCATCAATCCTGGGATTGATGTTCGTCATGACCCCGGCACCGCAAACGGCCTTGAACACGGGGATCGACCTTGTGTGTGACGCGCCACGGACCTCCCGCAAGATGACTCCGGGCCGTGCCGCACCTCCGCCACGGTGGCGGCCTTCTCCTGACAGCGAACCTTCGGTTCGCAGCGGTCAGGCCTTGCCTTTCCGGGCGTGCTGCGCGATGAACTCGTCGAGCAGCTTGCGCTCCTCACGAGTCAACGTGCGACTCTCCAGCAAATCCGGACGCCTGAGCCAGGTACGTCCCAGAGACTGCTGCAACCGCCAGCGCTTGATCAGGGCATGATTGCCACTGAGCAGAACATCCGGCACCCGCTTGCCGTCGATGACTTCAGGGCGGGTATAGTGCGGACAATCGAGCAGGCCATCGGTGAAGGAATCCTCCTCCGCGCTGGCTTCATGCCCGAGTACGCCCGGCACCAGGCGTGCCACCGTATCGATCAGGACCATGGCCGGCAGTTCCCCGCCAGACAGGACGTAATCGCCGATCGACCACTCCTCGTCGATCTCCTCTTCCACCACGCGCTCATCAATGCCTTCATAGCGTCCGGCCACCACGATCAGACGCTCTTGCGTCGCCAGTTCGCGGGCACCGGCCTGATCCAGCTTGCGGCCTTGCGGGGAGAGATAGATCACACGAGCGTTTTCACCGCCAGCGGCGCGGGCGTCACGAATGGCGCCACGCAGGGTCTCGACCTTCATCAACATGCCGGGACCACCGCCGTAGGGACGATCATCGACCGTACGGTGCCTGTCGGTGGCGTAGTCGCGAGGATTCCAGACATCGACCTCGAGCAGGCCCTTGTCGACCGCTCGGCCGGTCACGCCACTGGCGGTAATCGCCGTGAACATTTCCGGAAACAGGCTCACTACACCAATCCACACAGGCGTCAGCTCTCTGTGCTTAACATCAGAATTCGGGATCCCAGTCGACGCTCATGCGCCCAGTGGTGAGATCCACATCGCGAACCACCTGATCGGGAAGGTACGGCACGAGCCGTTCCTTCTCATCGATGCTGTCGTCGTTCGGCTTTATCACCAGAACGTCGTTGGCACCGGTTTCCATCAGGGTACTCACTTTCCCGAGGCGCTGGCCATCCAGCGTTACCACCTCGAGACCTTCCAGTTGATGCCAGTAGTACTCACCGACTTCCAGCTGCGGCAGGTGCTGCTTGGGCAAGAGAATCTCCGCCCCGGCCAGCTCCTGTGCTGCTTCGCGACTGTCGATACCTTCGAGCTGTGCCACCAGGCCCTTGCCATGGCGACGTGCCTGAGCGAGGCGGGCGGGAATCTGCTTCCCGTCCAGCTTCAGCATCCAGCCAGCGTAATCGAAGATGCCGTCAATCGGGCTGGTGTAGGAATACACCTTGAGCCAGCCTTTGACGCCATAGGGGCTGGTAAGCTTCCCCATCACCACGACATCATCGTCATGCGATGACGCTGCGGTCGGCTGCGGGTTGTTCGGTTGAGTAGGCATCCTGGAATCAAGCCTGCTGCTTGCCAGCTTCCTTGATCAGCTGAGCGACACGGTCAGAGACCTGTGCGCCCTGCTGCTGCCAGTGAGCGACGCGCTCGAGATCGACGCGCAGACGCTCTTCCTGGCCGCGAGCGACCGGGTTGAAGAAGCCGACGCGCTCGATGAAGCGGCCATCACGGGCTGTGCGGGAATCAGCCACAGCGAGGTGGTAGAAGGGACGCTTCTTGGCGCCACCACGTGCCAGACGAATGGTAACCATTGCGTAATCTGTCCTTCGTGTTGAAGTGAAAATCGTGCCACAGAACTCGTCTTCGCATGGAGGGTCCACACGAAGAGGCGACATTCTACGGAAATTGGCAAGCCTTGGAAACCTTTTTCCAAGGCCATACACACGCTCCGCGACACGGGACGTGCCACGGAGCGCAATTCCTGGTGTCAGCGCCCATGTCTCATCAGCGCTGCATCGGGCATCGGGTCAGCAATCAGCGACGCGGGAAGCGTCCGCCGCCCATGCCGCCCATGCCGCCGGGGCCACCCATACCGCCCATGCCACCCATACCGCCGGGGCCGCCAGGACCACCGCCAGGACCACCGCCACCGCCCATCATGCCGGACATGCCACGCATCATCTTCTGCATGCCACCTTTCTTGCCGGCCTTCTTCATCATCTTGGCCATCTGCTTGTGCTGCTTGAGCAGACGGTTGAGGTCCGGCACCTGGGTACCGGAGCCCATGCAGATGCGGCGCTTGCGCGACCCGTTGATGAGATCCGGGTTGCGGCGCTCCTTGGGCGTCATGGAGTTGATCATCGCCTCCAGCTTGCCCAGCTCCTTCTCGCTGGCCTGGCTCTGGGCGACTTCCGCCAGCTGCCCCATGCCCGGCAGCTTGGACATCAGGCTGCCCATGCCACCCATGTTCTTGAGCTGCTGGAGCTGGTCACGGAAGTCCTCGAGATCGAAGCCTTCGCCTTTCTTGACCTTGCTGGCCAGCTGCTCGGCCTTGCTCTTGTCGACGGTGCGCTCGGCTTCCTCAATCAGCGACAGCATGTCGCCCATGCCGAGGATACGCGAGGCGATCCGGTCCGGGTGGAAGGGTTCGAGGGCGTCGACCTTCTCCCCCATGCCCATGAACTTGATCGGCTTGCCGGTGATGTGACGTACGGACAGGGCCGCACCGCCACGCGCATCACCGTCGGCCTTGGTCAGCACGACACCGGTCAGCGGCAAGGCTTCATGGAAGGCCTTGGCGGTGTTGGCGGCATCCTGACCGGTCATCGCATCGACGACGAACAGCGTCTCGTCGGGGTTGACGCTGCGGTGCAGGGCGGCGATCTCGTCCATCATGTCGGCATCGACATGCAGGCGACCGGCGGTATCGACCAGCACCACGTCGTGGAACTGGATACGCGCGTGCTTCATCGCCGCTTCGGCGATGGCCACCGGCTGCTGGGAGGAGTCAGAGGGGAAGAAATCGACCCCGACTTCCTTGGCCAGCGTTTCCAGCTGGTCGATGGCGGCCGGACGATAGACGTCCGCCGAGACCACCAGCACCTTCTTCTTCTCGCGCTCGCGCAGGTAGCGTGCCAGCTTGGCGACGGTGGTCGTCTTGCCCGCACCCTGCAGGCCTGCCATCAGGATGACGGCCGGACTGCCCTTGAGCGTCAGACCTTCATTGGCCTCGCCCATGATCGCTTCCAGCTCCTGCTGGACGATCTTGACGAACTGCTGGCCCGGCGACAGGCTCTTGGACACTTCCTGACCGACGGCACGTTCGCGCACTCGCTCGATGAAGGCCTTGACCACCGGCAGCGCGACATCGGCTTCAAGCAACGCCTTGCGCACTTCGCGCAGGGTGTCCTTGATGTTGTCTTCCGTCAGCTTGGCCTGGCCGGTAATCGACTTCAGCGTATGCGACAGGCGATCACTCAAACTTTGAAACATGGGCCTCTCCGGCTAGGGACGTCTGGGGTCCGCGCTGCGGGGACGAGGGCGTAAGCCACCTCGTGACCGGCGCACGGCATGACGCCCCAGCGCGTGAATGGTTATCCTGTCGCGCATTATACGCACAGGGCGGCCGTGTCTCCATGCATGCAAGACTTGCAAGTCGCCATCCTGGCGATGACATGCATGAAGGAAGCAGCGCCGACAATCGTCATGCAATGCGGAGTCTGTCGCCGCGCAGGCCTCATCGCCCGCGAGAGCACGCGACAGGACACCGCGAGTGGATGCAATCCCGGCGGCGCATTCGGTATAGTCTCTGCAGATAGACAGTGCCTCAAGCGAGGCCTGATCTCCCGCTACCCTCCGGCACCTGGACAACAGCACATGCAGGCTCTGCCTTTTGCCTTTCTGGCCATCATCTTCTATCTCGGCGCCGGCCTCTGGCAGGGCCTTACCCTGACACGCCGCGTGCCGGCACGCACGCGTCTGGTGCGCAGTCTGGCGCTGATCGCCGTCGCCTGCCATGCCGTCATCGTCTGGGTCACGCTCAACCACGGTGGCGCGCTGCACCTCGGACTGTTCGAGAGCGCGTCGCTTGTCAGCTGGGCCATCTGCCTGCTGCTGGTCATCGCCAGTCTGTTCAAGCCGGTGATCGCTGGGGGCGCGGCGCTGTTCCCGGTCGCCGCCGCCTGCGTGCTCGGCGTGATGAACCTGCCGAGCGCCACCACCGAGAACCCGCTCTCCCCCGGTCTGGTCGCCCACATCTTCACCTCGGTGGCGGCATTGGCCTTCTTCAGCATCGCGGCCATGCAGGCTGGACTGCTGTCGCTGCAACAGCACGCGCTCAAGAAGCGCCATACCCGCGGCATCGTCCAGGTGCTGCCGGCACTGACCAGCATGGAGCGTGCGCTGTTCGAGCTGATCTGGGCCGGCATGATCCTGCTCAGCGTGTCGATCATCAGCGGCACCATCTATCTGGACAACATGTTCGCCCAGCATCTGGCTCACAAGACGGTGCTCAGCCTCGGTGCCTGGATCATCTTCGCCGTGTTGCTGTTCGGGCATCACGTGCTGGGCTGGCGCGGCCAGCGTGCCGCCCGCTGGACACTGGGCGGCTGCCTGGTACTGGCGCTGGCCTTCTTCGGCACCAAGTTCGTGCTGCAAGTGGTATTTTCCCACTAAGCCCTGCCACCCCGACAGAGATCGCTCGCTGCGCCTGATGCATTGCAGCGAGCGTGTCAGTATCATGCGCCTAAATCCGCCACCGAGGACCCTTCACTCTTGAGCGACGACACCCCGTTGGGGCTGCTGTTCGGCCTACTGGTCATCCTGATCATCCTGTCTGCCTTCTTCTCGAGTTCCGAGACCGGCATGATGTCGATCAACCGCTACCGTCTCAGTCACCGTGCCAAGGGCGGTGAGCGCGGCGCCAAGCGTGTTACCCGCCTGCTTTCCCGTCCGGACCGCCTGATCGGCGTCATCCTGATCGGCAACAACTTCGTCAACAACCTGGCCGCCTCGCTGGCGACCATCATCGCGATCCATTACTTCGGTGATGTCTCGGGCCCGGCCGTCTCGACCGCCGTGCTGACCATCGTGGTGCTGATCTTTGCCGAAGTGACGCCCAAGACCATGGCCGCCGTGAACCCGGAGCGCATCGCCTATCCGGCCTCGCTGGTGCTGGAACCGTTGCTCAAGCTGCTCTACCCGCTGGTCTGGCTGGTCAATGGCATCTCCAATGGCCTGCTGCGCCTGTTCGGCGTGCGCGATGTCAGCGGCGGCGCCGACAGCCTGACCCGTGACGAGCTGCGCACCGTGGTCCACGAAGCCGGCAGCATGATCCCGCGTCGCCACCAGGGCATGCTGCTGTCGATTCTCGATCTCGAGAACGTCACCGTCGATGACATCATGGTGCCGCGTCAGGAGATCTTCGGCATCGACCTGGACGATGACCTCGACATCATCCTCAGCCATATCCGCGCCAGTCAGCACACGCGGGTGCCGGTCTACAAGGGTGACATCAACAACATCATCGGCATCCTGCACCTGCGCAACGCGGCGCGCTTCCTGTCGCTGGACGAGGTCACCAAGGCCTCCATCATCCAGGAAGCCCGCGAGCCCTACTTCATCCCGGAATCCACGCCGCTGCATACCCAGCTGCTCAACTTCCAGAAGCAGAAGCGCCGCATCGGCATCGTGGTCGACGAGTATGGCGATGTGCAGGGGCTGGCGACGCTGGAGGACATCCTCGAGGAGATCGTCGGCGAGTTCACCACCGATGTCGCCGGTACGCATCAGGAGATCCACCCGCAGGACAACGGCAGCTACGTGATCGAAGGCACCGCCAACATCCGCGAGATCAACAAGGCCATCGGCTGGCAGCTGCCGACTGACGGCCCCAAGACGCTCAACGGCCTGATTCTGGAACATCTGGAATCCTTCCCGGATGCCCCGGCCAGTCTCGCCATCGGCACCACGCGCATCGAGATCCAGCAGGTGAAGGACAACCAGATCACCTCGGCACGCTGCTGGCAGGCGGCTCGCACCACGCGCAGCTGACGCCCACCCGCATTGCCACGCAGCACGGCACTCTCGACGACAGGCCCGCCAATTGGCGGGCCTGTCGCGTCTGGGGCACGGCAACTCGCCCAGGTGCTCATTTGCAGGTACTCATTTGCAGGTGCTCAGACACAGCTGCTCAGGTGCAAGAACCAGCTGCAATACGGTGTTGCAGATCACGACACGCAAGCGGCCCGAACCCACGCTATGCTGTGCGCGTTCGCGCTGCCCGCCAGCGCCAGACGTCACGGACCTGCGCCAGAGCAGGCTGACTCACCGCTCCCGCTGCAATGCCCCACAACCTTCGAATGGCCCTCATGACTTCAGCTTCCGCCCCAACGGCGTCCCCCGCTCTGCATCGACAACCTCGCTTCACCGTGCTGCTGGCCCTGATGGTGGCGCTCGCCCCGCTATCGATGGATGCCTTCCTGCCCGCCATCCCCGCCATGGCCGCGGAATTCGGTGTCGATCACTCCCGCCTCGGCCTGACCATCACCTTCTTCCTGGCCGGCTACGCCTTCGGTCAGCTGAGTGGTGGCCCGCTGTCGGACAGCCTGGGCCGTCGCCCGATCGCGCTGGGCGGCATCGTGCTGTTCTTGATCGCGAGTCTCGGCTGCGCCATGACACATAGTCTGGAATGGCTGATGGTCTTCCGCGTCCTGCAGGGGATCGCGACCGGCATGACCGGCGGCGTCTCTCGCACCGTGGTGCGCGATGTCGCGACCGGCAAGGACGCCGCGCGCCTGATGACCAACGTCATGATGGTGCTGATGGCAGCACCGCTGGTCGCCCCCAGCCTCGGCGCCCTCATCCTGGCGCTGAGCACCTGGCAGATGGTCTTCATCGGCCTGGCCGTCTATGGCGTGATCGCCGGAGTCGCCATTCGCCAGTGGCTGCCGGAGACCCTGCCTGCCAGCGAGCGTTCACCGCTCAGCCTGCGCGGTGCATTGGCCAGCTATCGCACGGTACTGACCACGCGCGGCGTCCCCGGGCACCTGATGCTGCTGCTGTGCGGACCCGGCATCATGTTCACCTTCCTGACCAACGCGAGCTATCTCTATCAGGGCGTGCTGGGGCTGAACTCCGGTGAGTTCGCGCTGGCCTTCGGCGCCAATGTCGGCGCGATGCTGATCGGTAACCGCCTCAACCACTTCGGCCTCAAGCATCTGCGCACGCGCAAGCTGGTTCAGGTGGCGCTGTGCATGCAGGGGATCGGCATCACCTGGCTGATCTCGCTGGTCATCACCGACAACGTCCAGGTCGCCACCCTGATTCCGGGCATCCTGTTCGTGCTGGGCGCCGGCGGCATGATCACGCCCAACGTGATGGCCGACTACCAGTCGCTGTTCGCACGTGGCCATGGTGCCGCCAATGCCATCTCCGGCACGGTGCTGTATCTCGGCGGCGGCCTCTATGGCGCCCTGGCCAGCCTGTGGCTGAGCGGCGATGACATGCTGTCGGTGCCGCTGGTCATGCTGGGCGCCTGGGCCATCGGCGGCTTCGGCTTCTGGGTCACGCGCCACACCGCTCCCTCCGAGCAGTCCAGCGACTGACGCGACGCCGCGCTCACCACCAGTGGCCATCCGCTGGTCGCCAGAACGTGAAATGCCGCCCCTGCCTGACGATCGTGTCGGCATGGGCGGCATTTTCATGCAGCACTGAAAAACAGGAGCGGCTAGCGGGAGCGCGCCAGGCGTGTCGCCTTGCGATGCAAATCACGCACGGCCTCTTCGAGCTCCACCGCCTTGGTGCCGACAGGGCCGAAGGTACGCCCGACACACAGCTCTACCCGCCCGCGCAGGCGCCGCGGAAACTTGGCGAAGGCAGGCCCGCCGCCGTGGGAGAACCAGGAGCCCCACAGTCCACCCAGCGCCATCGGAATCACCGGCACCGGGTCACGCGCCAGAATCAGCTCCAGCCCGCGCCGGAAGCGACCGACCTCACCGTCGCGCGTCAGCTTGCCCTCGGGGAAGATCATCACCACCTCTCCCTCGCGTAGCGCCTTGCCGACTTCCTCCAGCGAGCGGCGCACCCCTGCCGGGTCCTTGCGTGAGGAATCCACCGGTATCGCCCCGGCGATGCGGAAGAACCACTTCAGCCACGGCGAATGATAGATCTCGGCATCCATCAGGAAACGCAGCGGGCGCGGACTGGCCCCGCCCAGAATCAGCGCATCCATGAAGCTGACGTGATTGCACACCACCAGCGCCGCCCCTTCCGCCGGTATCCGCCAGCGCCCCTTGAGGTGCAGGCGATACATCAGATGGATGAGGATGAAGATATTGAGGCGCAGGAAGGGCCGCGGGTCACGCAGCATGCAGACCACCGCGATCAGCCCGCTGATCAGGGACAGCAGCAGCAGGAAGTCCGGGATATCGCGCCCCATCACGCCCAGCACCAGAATGCCAGCACCGGCCGACAGCACCATCAGCAGGGCATTGAGCACGTTGTTGGCGGCGATCATGCGCGCGCGGTGATCTTCAGGACTGCGGATCTGCAGCAGGGTGTAAAGCGGCACGATATAGAGGCCGCCGCCGAAGCCGATGACGCCGAGATCCAGCCACATGCGCCAGAAACCGGCGATGCCCAGCAGCTCGATCAAGGGCGTGGCCATCTGCGCCTCGGCCAGTGCCGGGCGCAGGGCAAGATCCAGCCCGCCAGCGAAGATGATCAGCGCGCCGAAGGGCACCAGTCCCGTCTCGAGACGCCCGCGCGAGACACGCTCACAGGCCAGCGACCCCAGCCCGATGCCGATGGCAAAGGCCGCCAGCAAGGCAGAGGTCGCCCCTTCGGCCCCATGCACGATATCGCGCGCATAGGCCGGCAATTGCGTCAGATAGCTGGCGCCGAGGAACCAGAAGGCACTGATGCCCAGCAGCGCCCAGCGTAGCCGGCGATTGCTCAGCCCTTCACGCATCACCGCGATGCTGCCGGAGAGAGGCCGCCACGGCACGGGGCCGGGCGAAGCGGAGGGTGCCGGCGGAATCTTGCCGGCCGCCATCACGCCCAGCAGGGACAGCGAGACCAGCGACGCGGAGAGCGCCCAGCGTGCCAGCTCGCCGCCCAGTGCCATCAAGGCCGCAGCGGCAAGGGTACCGATCAGGATGGCGAGGAAGGTGCCCAGCTCGACCCAGGCATTGCCGCTGACCAGCTCATCCGGCTTGAGGTGCTGGGGCAGGATGGCGTACTTGACCGGGCCGAAGAGTGCCGACTGGGTGCCCATCATGAACAGCAGCGCCAGCAGCAACTCCCAGGCCTCGAAGATCAAGGCGCCGGCCGCCACGCTCATGGTGGCCAGCTCCAGCCACTTGAGTCGCACGATCAGGCGCTGCTTGTCGAGGCGATCAGCCAACAGGCCGCCCCAGGCGGAGAACAGCAGAAAAGGCAGGATGAACAGACCGGCCGCCAGATTGTTGACGATGCCGGTGTCCCAGCCCCGCTGCTCGATGACCACGAAGGTCATCAGCAGCAGCAAGGCGTTCTTGAACAGATTGTCATTGAAGGCCCCGAGGGCCTGGGTCCAGAAGAAGGGCGCAAAACGGGGGCGCCGAAGCAGTTCTCGACTCATTTGCCAGCTTCCGTGGCATCCCCCGCACACGCAGCCTCGCTGCGTACCTTGAGCCCCGCCAACATGGTGTCCAGCAACTGATCGAGCAGCTCCGTCACTTCCAGTGGCTGCCCCTGCCAGAGTCCCAGACGCTCGTTCATGCCCAGCTGCACCAGACCGTGCACGCTACCCCACAGCGTGCGCGCCATGCGCTTGGCCTCGACGGACTCGACGCGTGGGGCGTACTCGACCAAGGCCCCCTCCACACGTTCGAACAGCCCTTCGATCATCGCGTTCTGACGCTGGTCCAGCTCCCCTTCCTGCGCGAGCGGGAAGTCGAACAGCAGCTGCCAGCGGTAAGGGTCGCGCTGGGCGAAGCCCCAGTAGGCGCGCGCCAGGGCCTTGAGGCGCTCCGAAGGACTCGGCGTCTCCTGTCCGGCTATCGCATCGCGCAGCCTGTCCAGCGTCGCCAGATTGACGTGCTGGAGCAGGTTGCCGAAGCTGCCATAAAGCTTGAGCAGGGTGCTGGGCGCACAACCGACTTCGCGAGCCAGGTTGCGCAGAGACAGGGCGTGAACGGGCTGCTCTTTGAGCCATTCATCGCAGGTCTCCATTACCCGCGCATGCAGCGCTTCCGGTGCATGCTGACGTGGACGGGCCATCGAATTCCTCTGATGCTTGAGATGCGTTACCGCGTAGCGAATCTGACGCGGTGTGTGTTCGGACAGCACGGGTGGGCAAAGGGTTGCGACGCCCTGCGGGCATCTCTTGGAGCACCCCGTATCGGTCATTGAATCGAACAGTGTTTCCGTCCAGCATATCGAGACTGAGCACAAACGCAAGCACCACCAAGGTGTGGCATGCTGGCATCCGTGGCGTGCAGCGCGATCCACACCCCATCTCAGGCAGCAGCTGCCGCTGCATGTTCCCTTCGCCTCATCGCCTCAAAGGATTCTCGTGGCCGGTCGTCTGTACATCCCCCCCTACCCCGCTGACCTGCCCCCCGACGAACTGTTCGGGTCGCTGGCGACTCCCGCGCTCGAACGCCAGTTGCGCAGCGAACTGCTGGTCAGCGCCAATCGCGCCCCGCGCATGCCCGCCTCGATGCTGCGCATGGAAGGCCCCCGCCTGCGCCTGGTGCCGGCACTCTGGGGCCTGACTCCCAGCTGGCTGGAGATCATGGACCACGCCCCGCACGTGGCACGTGCAGAGTCGCTGGAAACGCGACGCATGTTCCGCGAGTCGTTCATCAGCCAGCGGGCACTGATCCCCGTCGGCGGTGTCTATGTGTGGAAGGAACAACCGCGCATGAAGCAGCCGTTTCTGGTCACGCACCCGACCCGTGCCCCGCTGTTGCTGGCCGCCCTGTGGACGCGCCACTTCAGCGCTCCCCTGATGGAGGGGCTGCCCCCCGAGGGTCGCGACAGCTTCGCGTTGATCAGTGTCGAGTGTGCCGGGGTCACGTCACGCCTGACCGATCGCATGCCCGCCGTGATCGCGCCGCATCAGGTACGCGACTGGCTGAATGCCGAGACGCCGCTGGAGACGGTACGCAATATGCTGACCCCGAATGCCAGCCTGGCCGCCTTCCCGGTCGCACGTCTCGTCAACGACCCCGAGCATCAGGAGTGGAGCGTCGCGCACCCCACCGGCCCGATGCTGACCTGAATCCGCCTGCGCCGACGGCACGTATCGAGGATGGCGGCACTGCATCGCTCTACCGCCTCGCGCGCATGTTCGCCCAATGAGAACCATCACCGAGTCAGCGCCACCAGCCCGAGCAGCGGTGGCGTGAATCAGGAGAGAAGATGTCACTGCCTTCAGGATTTCGCCCTCTTGCACTGAGCACGGCCATTGCCGCCATCGTCATGAGTGGCCTGGCGCCGGCCATCAGCCATGCCGATACCCGCCCGGCTTCCGCGCCCGCGTCGTCCCTCGCGCCGGCCGCCAACTCCGCCTCAAGCACGGCGCCCGCCAGAGCCGAGCAGGCCAGTCCCGTCATCAAGAGCGAGAACGACCAGCGACTCTATCGCAGCCTGACCCTCGACAACGGCCTCAGGGTCCTGCTGGTCAGTGATGCCAAGGCCGACAAGGCCGCCGCCGCCGTCGATGTCGAAGTCGGCAGCGCCCAGGACCCCGACGATGTCCCGGGGCTGGCACACTTCCTGGAGCACATGCTGTTCCTCGGCACCGATCGTTATCCGAAGCCGGATGCCTACCAGGACTTCATCACCAAGCATGGCGGCCAGCACAACGCCTTCACCGCCAGCCAGGACACCAACTACTTCTTCGACATCGACCCGGATGCCTTCGATGAGGCACTGCCGCGCTTTGCACGCTTCTTCGTCGCCCCGCAGTTCAATGCCGACTACGTGGATCGCGAGCGCCATGCGGTCAATTCCGAGTATCAGGCACGCCTGCAGGACGATGGCCGGCGCATCTACGAGGCTGTCGAGGCGGCCCTCAACCCGCAACACCCCTTCAACCGCTTCAGTGTCGGCAGCCTCGAGACCCTCAAGGACACCGAGGCCGACAGCCTGCGCCAGCGACTGGTCGACTTCTATCAGGCTCACTACGGCGCCAACGTGATGCGCCTGTCCCTGGTCGGGCCACAGTCGCTGGAAACGCTCGAACAGCTGGCCCGTGACAACTTCAGTGATGTCCCCGACCGCGGGCTGTCGCGCCCCGAGATCACCGCGCCCCTGGCCAGCGGTGACGAGCTGCCGGCACGCCTCGAGGTCAAGGCGCTCAAGCAGGAGCGCAAGCTGTCGTTCATGTTCCCCATCGACGACCCGATTGCCCACTACCGCTCACAGCCGGTCAGCTACCTGGCCAACCTGATCGGTCATGAGGGCGAAGGCAGTCTGCTGGCGGTGCTAAAGGACAAGGGCTGGGCAGATGGCCTCTCGGCCGGCGGTGGCCTCAGTGATGGCGAGCATGCCCTGCTCAGCGTCGACATCAGCCTGACCCCGGAGGGCGCGCAGCATCAGGCGGAGATCCGTGCCGCGCTGTTCGACTATCTGGCCCTGATCCGCGCTGAGGGCATCAACGACTGGCGCTATACCGAACAGGCACAGCTGGGCGAGCAGAGCTTCCGCTTCCAGCAGCGCAGCTCGCCGGTCAATCTGGCCAGCAATCTGGCGATGATGATGACGCGCTACCCGATCGAGGACGTGCTGGCGGCGCCCTACCTGATGCAGGACTTCGACCCGGACCTGATCGAGGACACCCTCGCTCGCCTGACACCCGACAACCTGCTGGAGGTCTACTCCGGCCCGCAGGTGGGGGGGGATCAACAGGGCGAGTGGTTCAAGGCGCCCTATACCCTGACGCGCCTGACGGCGGATGCCGCTGCTCAGACCGCCGGCGACGACACCCTGGCCAGCCAGCTGGCGTTGCCCAGACCCAACCCCTATCTGGCCAAGGACTTCCGCGTACTCGACCTGGCCGACGCCAAGCCGAGCCAGTTGATCGATGAGCCCGGTGCCGAGCTCTGGTATCAGGGCGATGCAAGCTTCGGCGTGCCGAAGGCCGAATGGCGCTTCGGTCTGCTCAATCCCGACGTCAGTCGCTCGGTGGATGACCAGGCCATGAGTCAGGTGCTGGCGGCGTGGCTGAATGACAGCCTCAACGCGCGTCTGTATCCGGCACGTCTGGCCGGACAGGATGCGCTGGTCTATGCCCATGGACGTGGCATCACCCTGCAGTTCAGTGGCTGGCGCGATGGTCAGCAGCCGGAAATGCGTGAAGTGCTCGACCAGCTGGTGAATGGCGAGATGGCCCCCGCCACCCTGGAACGCATCACTCAACGCCTGCGCCGCAGCCTGCAGAACCGCGTCCAGGCACCGCTCTACACGCGCCTGGGCCGCAGCCTCAGCGAAACGCTGGTCGGCCTGCCGAGCACCGCCGAGCAACAACTGGCGGCCCTGGACAAGATCGACGCCCAGTCACTGGACAGCTTCCGCAAGCGCTTCCTTGCCAAGCTGCACGTGCAGGCGATGGTGACCGGCAATCTGACCGCCGACCAGGCCCGCGAGACCGGCCAGCTGGTGATCAACGGGCTTGCGCCGCGCATCACGCGCGAGGCGGTGCCAGACCTGGAAGTGCGTCAGGTCACCCAGCACACGGTACTGCGCCCGGACAGCACACGCGGCGATGCCGGTGTCCTGCGCTACCTGCAGGGCAAGGACCGTACGCTGCAGTCCCAGGCCCGCATCGCGGTGCTGGGTCAGCTGCTCGAAGCGCCCTTCTACAGCCAGCTGCGCACCGAGGAGCAACTCGGCTATATCGTCTCCGCACGCTATTCGCCCATGCTCGATGCGCCGGGGCTGAGCCTGCTGGTGCAGTCGCCGTCCAAGGACAGCAAGACGCTGTTTTCGCGCATGGATGCCTTCCTCACCCGCTTCGACAACCGCGTACAGTCATTGGATGAGGCGGCGCTTGCCAGCTACCGCGACGCCGTCGTCGACAGCCTGACCCAGAAGCCCCGCAAGCTGTCCGAGCTGGCAGCGCGCAACTGGAGCGAGCTGAGCTTCGGCTGGACAGGCTTTGACCGCCGCCAGCAACTGGTCGCGGCCGTCGAGCAGGTCAGCGCGCAGGATATCCGCGCCATCTGGCAGCAGCTGAATGACTCCAGCGCGCTGGAACTGGCCTTCGACCCCGGCACGCCCAGCGACTTCGACCAGCGCCTTACCGAACTGGACCTGCCGCCGCTGCCCGAGGCGCCGCGCGCCGAGACAGGCGCGACCCTGGCGGCACCCTCTGCCGAAGCCAGCGGCAATGCCCAGCATTGAGTCTCGCCGGCCCGCCAGCGGCTTGGCGGGCAAACAAGACGCCGGCCCTCACCGGACGGGCGCCTGAAACGACAAGACCCCGACGCGGTGCAGTTCAATAACCGCGTCGGGGTCTTGTTCATTCATGCCTTGCCGGCAAGCACAGCGGGCCGGCTAGCCCGTCATCAGCCGAAGGCCTGCGGCGGCATGATGCCTTCCACGTACATCGCCAGTTCTTCGAGAATCTGCACGCGGTCCGGGTCCTGTTCGCTCTGGGCCAGCCGCTGGATCTCGCTGACGAAGCCCTTCACGGTCAGGCTCGCGACCTGCTCATCGTTCATGCGCTCCCAGCGCCACTGCTCCCAGCGTTCGCGCTCGGCGGAATTGAGCGTGTAGCCGTAGCTGCGCGCACGATAGCGGAACAGCATCTCCTCGAGTCGGCCATCCTGGAAGGCGAACGGCGTATCGTCGAGCGCCTCGGGATGGGTGGCCCGTACCCGCTCCATCTCCTTGCGGTCCGCAGGCGAGAAGAAGCCACCGGAATAGAGCATCAAGTCCGGATCAGCCGGGCCGGCCGGCGGTGCCTCGGCGAATACCTGCGCCACCTTCACGCCGACACCGGCGTTGTCCTTCAGCCACTTCCAGTGCACGCGACACTGGGCGGGGTCGATCTTGAAGCGCGCGGCGATCTCGCCGTACTCGCCCTCATGCGGCCCGGACACATCCTTGAGCGCATTGGCCGGCAGCAGCACCGGACTCTTGTTGAGATGGATGACCTTGAGCGGAATCCGCTCCTCGCCTTCCGCGAGGTCATCGGCACTGGCGAAGACACGGGCACGTATCTCCTCCGGTGACAGCTCCATCAACGGCGCCGGATCTACCGAGAGGTCATAGACGATCACGCCATTGGCATTCGAAGGATGCTCCGCCAGCGGCACCACCAGCGCGCCACAGGCCCGCGAGGCCGGATAGCGACGCGAGATGTGCAGCATCGGCTTGCGTGCGCCGATATCCAGCAGGCTGGCGACATGGCGCTTGTTGCGCAGCTTGAGCAGGTAATCGAACAGCCGCGCATTGCGCGACTTGAGCAGACGTGCCAGCGCAATGGTGGCGCGCACATCCACCAGCGCGTCATGCGCGCCGGCGTGCTCGATGCCATTGGCCGCCGTCAGGTGCTCCAGACGGAAGCTGGGCGCACCATCTTCTCGCTTGGGCCATTCGATGCCTTCCGGGCGCAGGGCATGGAAGGCGCGCACGACATCGATCAGGTCCCAGCGTGAATTGCCGTTCTGCCACTCACGCCCGTAGGGGTCGAGGAAGTTGCGGTAGAACAGATGACGGCTGACTTCATCATCGAAGCGCAGGCTGTTGTAGCCCAGCGTGCAGGTCCCCGGCACGCTCATCTCGTCATTGATGCGCCCGGCAAACTCGGCCTCGGGAATGCCGCGACGCTCGGCCTGCTGCGGGGTGATGCCGGTGATCAGACACGCCATCGGCTGGGGCAGGAAGTCATCGGCCGGCTTGCAATAGAGGGTCAGCGGCTCGCCGATCTCATTGAAGTCAGCATCGGTACGGATGGCCGCGAACTGCGAAGGACGATCACGGCGCGGGTCGGCGCCGAAGGTCTCGTAGTCGTGCCACAGGAAGGTGGGCTCTGCCACAGGATGTCTCCACGCGGGCGGTCGAAAAATGAACGTGCCAGAGCACCGTCTCCAGCAAGGCTGGCACGGTGCTCTGGCAGGCAATGGGCATGGGCTGGTTCGGGACGTCGCAGGCGCTGCCCGCTCGGCAACGCCTCAGGTGGCAAGCACCCGACGCCCCGCGAACTCAGGTCTCGCCGGGGCGCGGCAGAGTGACGTTGAGTTCCAGCACCGAGCAGTCGTCTTCGCGGTCCAGCGAGATGTTGATGGCATCCTGGTCGACCTGCACATACTTGCGAATCACCTCGAGCAGCTCACGCTCCAGCATCGGCATGTAATCCGGCTGGTCACGCTGGCTACGCTGGTGCGCGACGATGATCTGCAGCCGCTCCTTGGCGACATTGGCGGTCTTCTTGCGCTCTCGCTTCAGAAAATCCAGTAATTTCACTTGCGCCCCCCTCCAAACATTCTGGCCAGCAGACCGCGCTTCTCGACTTCATGGAAACGAAGCTGCACTTCCTCGCCCAACAGGCGGGACACGCAATCCACGTACGCCTGGCCGGCATCGCTCTTCTGGTCATGCGTGACCGGCACACCCTGGTTGGACGCGCGCAGCACGGCGTCGGATTCCGGAATCAGGCCGATCAGCGGGATCGACAGGATTTCCTGGATATCGGTCAGGTTGAGCATGTCACCGCCGGTGACGCGCGCCGGATGGTAACGGGTGATCAGCAGGTGTTCACGCACCGGGGTGTCGCCGTTCTCGGCGCGACGCGTCTTGGAAGACAGCAGGCCGATGATGCGGTCGGAGTCACGTACCGAGCTGACTTCCGGGTTGGTCACCACCACGGCCTCGTCAGCGAAGTACATCGCCAGCTGGGCACCGCGCTCGATACCGGCCGGCGAGTCACAGATGACGTAATCGAACTCCTCGCGCAGCGCGTCGAGCACCTTCTCGACGCCTTCCAGCGTCAGCGCGTCCTTGTCACGGGTCTGGGAGGCCGGAAGGATGTGCAGGTTGTCGATGCGCTTGTCGCGGATCAGGGCCTGCTTGAGATTGGCTTCGCCCTGGATGACGTTGACCAGGTCATAGACCACACGGCGCTCGCAGCCCATGATCAGGTCCAGGTTACGCAGGCCCACATCGAAATCGATCACTACGGTCTTGTTGCCGCGCAAAGCCAGTCCGGTGGCAATGGCGGCGGCGCTGGTCGTCTTGCCGACTCCGCCCTTGCCTGACGTCACTACGATAATCTTGGCCAAAGGTATCTTCCTTGCTGAGAGTCCCTCGCCGAGCGAGGATCACCTGTAAATATTGGATATCGTTCAGAACACAGTGCTGGGGTCAGCCGAGTCGTGCGATACAGAGTTGGTCGTGTTCAAGCACGACTTCGACATTGGCACCCAGCAGGCGATTGTCGATGTCATCGAGTCGCTTGTAGGTTCCGGCCACCGAGAGCAGCTCGGCGTGCAGTTCTTTGCAGTAGATGCTGGCGTTGCGATCGCCATGGATACCCGCCAGCGCGCGGCCACGCAGAGCGCCATAGATGTGCACACTGCCGGCGGCCAGGATCTCGGCGCCGGCATTCACCGCGCCGATGATGACCAGATCGCCCTCCGGTGCGCTGACCTGCTGGCCCGAGCGCACCGTGCCGCGATACACCTTGCTGGCGTGGGCTGGCCCCGCTTTCTCAGCCGCGCTGTCCGCGACTGTCTCGGCAGGTTCGGCGACCGGTTCAGCGGCCACCGGCGGCACGGACTCGAGGGAGCGCCCGCGATTCTCCTGCGGCGGGAACCACCCCAGCCCCAACGCCCAGGCGGACTGACGCACCGGGTCTCCACCGCCACGCACCGCGACCGGCAGCAGCTTGTGCCCTCGGCAGACGGCACAGATGCGCTCCAGCGCCAGATGCGGCTCGTCGAGCTTCTCGACGCTCAGCACCACCGGCGTATGTTGAAAGAAGGCCGGCGACTGGCTGAGCTTGCTGGCCAGCTGAGCACGGATCTGCTCCGGATCACCGCTGACCAGCTCCATGACCGTCATCGGCAGCATGCCGCCCTTGAAGGTGAAGGCCTGAGGGGCCCTGTCCGTACTGAGACTCATGACCTGACTCCGGTTGCGTAAGGAGTGTCGAAGCCCTCCGACACTCTTGATGATGCACGTGCTGTTCACGGCATCCTCAAGGCGACCCTCGATTGGAAAGGCCACCTGAATAACATAGCTCGCCGTCGCACACGGCACAGCGACTGCTTGATAGGCGCCGAGCATGAATGACAGACACTGAATGGCATAGCGGTAACGTACAAAACTATGTGAGCGAACACAGTGCTGCAACTGATGATACGGCCAGCAGCAGGCACTGTCAGGTGTCGCGAGCCTACGACGTGGCTCCCTTGCCGACCTGTCACCCGCCGCCGGTCGCCCTGCACGCCGCCGCGCGCGTGCAATAAGGCACATCGATCGACATGCGATACCACACAACGGGGGGCTGTGACTGGTAAGATAGCGGGGTGACGAAATTCATGCGCCGTCACTCCGCCCACTCCGTCGTGCCCACCCGATTGCACCCGCCGAGTGTGCGGCCAATTGTTGCGCCCCTCTATTTTTTGCCTGGATAACCGCTCTCTCATGACCGGACTGCTCTCCCGCCTCACTGGCCGCCTGTTCACTCCTCGCTGGCAACACGCCAACCCTGCCATTCGCTCCGCTGCCACTGACCAGCTTGATCCGGAGATTCCAGACCAGCGCAAGATCCTGGAGACCCTGATTCTCGAAGATGACGCCCTGGAAGTGCGCCATGCCGCCCTGACGCGCATGCAATCTCCCGAGCGTCTGCTGCCGCTGCTCGACCGCGCCGATGGCCTGGTACGCGAGCGCCTGATCGAACTGTTGAGCGGCGGCCAGGATGCGCCCTCACTGTTGAGCCGTGAACAGCTGGTCGAGCGCCTGGACGATAGCGAACTGCTGTCCGCCGTGGCGTCCCGCGGCGACAACCAGCAACTGCGTCTGACCGCACTGAGCCGTCTGGAAGATGAAGAGGCGCTGATCCATCAGGCCTGCCACAACACCATCGCCGCCGTGCGCCATGCCGCTGCCGCCCGCATCACCAGCCAGGCCGGCCTCGAGCGTCTGGTGCGCGATGCCAAGCGAGACCGTCACGTGCAGCGTCAGGCGCGCGACACCCTCGCCCAGCGCCGTGCCGATGCCCAGCAGGCCGACGCGCTGGCCGCCAGCCGCGACAACCTGCTGCGCCAGATGGAGAAGCTGCCGCGTCAGGCGTGGGAAGACAGCGTGCCCTCGCGTTACCGCTCGCTGCTGCGCGAGTGGGAGCGTCTGCCGGCCGCGGACTACGAGATTCAACAGCGCTTCGAAGAGGCACGCCAGCAGGCGCACAAGGTCATCAGCGACCATGAGGCCCGCGAGGAAGCCATTCGCGCCCATGAGCGTCTGAGCGCCAACCTCAATACGCACCTGGAAGAGATCCTCAGCGCCGTGGATCAGGCGCGGGAAGACCTCTACAGCCGCGACTGCGTCAATGACCACGACTTCGCCAGCCTGCAGGCCCAGCGCCGTCTGCAGGGAGAGCGCTGGAGCGAGTTGACCGACCAGTTCTCGGCCCCGGCCGAACTGCTCGAACGTCAGCAGCGCCTGCAACAGCAGCTGCAGGACGCCCTCGATGCCTGGCATCGCCATCAGCTGTGCCAGGGCGAGCTGGATGCCGCGCTGGTCGACAATGACATCGACCAGTTGCGTCGTCTGGAAAGCGAAGTGGCCTGGCCTGCGGGTCTGCCGCAGACCGCCAGCCTGAGTGCGGTGCGTCAGGCGATCAGCGCGGCGCAGCCGGAAGAGCCGGCAGAGGCAGCGCAGGAGCAGGACGCGCTCGATGGCAGCCCTGCACAAGACGCCGAGTCAGCTGACGCCCCCCGCGCGGCCGACGGCAAGGCGAGCCTGGATCTGGACGCACTGGATGCCGAACTGGCACACCTGGAAGCGGATCTCGATGCCGGCAAGCTCAAGCCGGCCAGCCGTCTGCATCGCTCACTGCGCGATCGCACCGAAGGCCAGCTCGACAATGCCCGCCAGACACGCCTGCGCCAGCTGGGCGCGCGTGTCGCGGAACTCCGTGACTGGCAGAACTTCGTCGCGGCGCCCAAGCGCGAGCAGCTGCTCGAGGCCATCACCACCCTGAGCGAGCGCGATGACATCAGCGATGAGCAGCGCGACCGCCAGCACCAGCAGCTGATTCAGCAATGGCGCGAGCTGGGTGATGCGGCCGCCAGCCGCGATGCCAGCCAGGCCTTCCGCACTGCCTCTGACGCCATCAAGTTGCGCCTGCGGGATTACCGCGAATCGCGCAAGCAGCTGCGTGAACACAATCTGGCCATGCGCGAAGCGCTCTGCGAGCAGCTCGAATCGCTCAACGGCCACGCCATGGACGATGCCGACCCCGACTCCCTGCGCCAGATCCGTGATCGCGCCCGTGAGGAATGGCGTCGCCACACGCCGGTGCCCGCAGGTCCCGGTCGCCAGCTGTCGCACCGCTTCGGTGAGGCACTGACGGCACTGCAGGGGCTGATCGACAGCCGCGCGGGCCAGATCGCCGCCGCCAAGCAGGCACTGGTCGACGCCGTCGAGGCGCTGGCCAATGAGGACTCACCGGCACGTGCCCGCGCCGAACAGGCCAAGGCACTGCAGAGTCGCTGGCGCGAGATGGGCCGCGCGCCCAAGGGCGAAGAGCAACGCCTGTGGGCCGCCTTCCGCGCGGCGTGCGATCGCATCTTCGCTGCACGTGATCAGGACCGCGAAGACCGCGACAGCCGCGAGCAGGCACGTCTGGATCAGTGGCAGGCGCTGATCGAACGCCTCGACAGCTGGGAGCCGGAGACACTGGAAGACGCCGCCCTGCTTGATGATGCCCTGAAGGAAGCCGACACCCTCGGCCCGCTGCCGCGCGGCAAGCGGGGCGACGGCATGCGTCGTCGCTGGACCGGCATTCTCAAGCGTCGCGAGCAGCGTCTGGATGAACTGCACGCCCTGCAGCTGCGCGAGGAATGGCAGCAATGGCGTGACCTGCTCGAACAGCACGCCGTGGCGGATGCCAGCGCGCGCAACGGCGACGTGCAGGATGTCGAGCTGCCGAACACCTCGGCCTTCGACGACAACAGCCGTCAGGCCAATGCGGCGCGCAACCAGATGCGCCAGGCCCTGCCGAGCAACTGCAGCGCCGCCAATGAGCGCCTGGCCGAGCTGCGTGTCCACCTGGCCATTCTGTTCGAGGCCCCGCTGGGCAGCGAAGATGAATCACGCCGCCTGACCGTGCAGGTCGCGCGCATCAACCAGCAGCTGGGCGAGCGCATGGAGCGTGAAGAAGAGCTGGATGAGGTGCTGGATGCGCTGCTCGCCAATGGTCCGCTGGACTGGGACGCCTGGCAGACCGAACTGCCGCGCTTCGATGCGCTGTTCAATCACTGAGCCAGTGCTCTTGAGCTGGTGACGACGCGCTCGCAAGATTGAAGTCATGGCAACGAAAAGCCCCCGTCTCGATAGAGACGGGGGCTTTTTCATTCTCTTGCCAGAGGGGGCCGGGTGCCAACCCTGCTCTGGCTCACTCTAGCGCAGAGCATCAGCCCATGAACTGGCCGCCATTGATATCCAGGTTGGCACCGGTGATGAAGCCGGAGTTCTCGTCGGCCAGGAAGGCGACCGCACGTGCGATCTCGTCCGGCTGACCATAACGCTTGACCGGGATGGTCTCGCGGATCGATTCACGGATCTCTTCGGGGATCTTCATGATCATGTCGGTGGCGATGTAGCCCGGTGAGAGGGTGTTGACGGTAATGCCCTTGGTCGCGGTTTCCTGCGCCAGCGCCATGGTCAGACCATGCATGCCCGCCTTGGCGGCCGAGTAGTTGACCTGCCCGAACTGGCCCTTGCGGCCATTGATGGAGGAGATGTTCACGATGCGGCCGTACTTGTGCTCCAGCATGTCATTGATGACGGCACGGCAGGTGTTGAAGACGCTGTCGAGGTTGCAGTTGATGACTTCGCGCCACTGCTCATAGCTCATCTTGCGCATGGAGGTATCACGCGTGATGCCGGCGCAGTTGACCAGTACCGCGATCGGGCCGAAGCGCTCGCGGATTTCGTTGACGCCTGCCTGACAGGCTTCGAAGTTGTCCAGCTCGATGCCGGACAGTGCGATGTTCTCGAACCCGGCAGCGCGCTGTTCCGACAGCCACCCCTCTGCCTTTTCCTTGTTCCTGTAACCCGCAATTACCTGATACCCTTGGTTCGCCAGCTCGCGGCAGATAGCGGAACCAATGCCACCGGTACCACCGGTAACCCATGCGACGGGTGCTGTTTGTGTCATCTTATTGTGTCTCCCTAATCCTGGAACGTCCTGTGTCCTTGGCTTGGGCACAGCTTGGCGAATCTGCGGACATCCCCGCCCTGAGAAAACGAGAATGCCTGCAACGACAACAATGACCCGCGTCTCTAACAGCCTGATGACAATCGTGCACTCTGTGACGCCTGCCATCCGCCTGTGCGAGGCGCGTCCTCTTCAGTATGGACAGGATGCAGCGGGAATGTATGTAGCAGATCTCTCACACAAGATGCCGATAATCGCTCAAGAGGCACAGACGGGTTGGTGATGACTCACCGGACACGAGAAGTTTGCGTCAATTACGGGATAACGGTTGACGCAGCACTGTATATCCTTATACTACGCCCCACGTTGATGCGGGGTGGAGCAGTCTGGTAGCTCGTCGGGCTCATAACCCGAAGGTCATCGGTTCAAATCCGGTCCCCGCTACCACTGACAAGTCGTTGCTTATCAGGCAATTGCCGGTCAGACACCAACGTGATGTTGCGGGATGGAGCAGTCTGGTAGCTCGTCGGGCTCATAACCCGAAGGTCATCGGTTCAAATCCGGTTCCCGCTACCAACCTCTGATGCGTCAGAGTTGGAGCAAAGGCAGTACCCAGTGTTGCGGGGTGGAGCAGTCTGGTAGCTCGTCGGGCTCATAACCCGAAGGTCATCGGTTCAAATCCGGTCCCCGCTACCAAGAATTCGAAAGGCCTGATGCCATGCATCAGGCCTTTTTCGTATGCGTGAAATTCCTGTGCGATGATGGCGAGGAAGCCGGTTCACGGGCCTGGCTACCCCTATCCATACTCGGCCTCTCCAGACCAGCCATCTTCACGCCGGGCCTCTCCACACCTGGCCCTTCACACTCATCACGTCAGTCCCAAGGGAGTGCCTGCATGCGCCACTGGCTGGTCAAGACCGAACCCGATGCCTTCTCGCTGGATGACCTGCGCCGCGAATCACCGGCGCTCTGGGATGGCGTGCGCAACTATCAGGCGCGCAACTTCCTGCGCGAGATGCAGCTCGGTGATGTCGTGCTCATCCAGCACTCCAGCTGCAAGGTGCCTGCGGTGGTCGGACTGGCCGTCGTCAGCGAGCTCGCCCTGCCCGACCCGACGGCCAGTGATCCTGAGCACAAGGGCTTCGACCCACGTCAGGTGGCAGATATCGATGCCGACAAGCCTCCGCGCTGGGTCGCCCCGCGTCTGAGCTACCTTCGCCCGCTGCGCACCACCCTGCCCATCGCGCGCCTGAAGGCCCGGCCCGAGCTGGCGGACAGCCACCTGGTGCGCCGCGCACGCCTGTCCGTGATGCCGCTCAGCGAGAGCGAAGCCGCCTGCATCGCCAGCCTAGCCGACGACACCCTGCTGCCGTGAACCGACGCGCCCGGGGCGCTCGCGCGAGGAAGTGTCCGGCAGCGCCTTGAACTCCACTGCGACGGGCCGCATCATCAGGCCAACCGGCTCGCGCGCGAGCCTTGAATCGCAGACAGAATTTCGGGGCATGCACCATGATCATCGATCCCAATACCGGCCAGCCACTGACCGGCAATGACACCACCGCCGCCCAGCCACAAGGGGTGGTCGGCGGCGGTGCCGCCAGTGCACCGCGCCAGGCAGAAGACGCCAACACCTACATCATCGATGTCGACATGAGCAATCTTCAGCAGGTGCTGGAAGCCTCACAGCAAGTGCCGGTACTGCTGGATTGCTGGTCGCCGCAGAGCGAGCACTGCCTCGTCCTGACGCCGATCCTCGAGAAGCTGGCACGTGAATATGCAGGCGGCTTCATCCTCGCCAAGCTGAACGCCGAGGAACAGCAGGACATCGCCGCACAGCTGGGCGTGCGCTCGGTGCCGGACGTCAAGCTGGTCATCCAGGGCGGTCTGGCAGGCAACTTCACCGACGCACGTCCGGAGGCCGAGATTCGCCAGTTCCTCGAGCAGCACAAGGTCCAGCCGGCGGCAGGGGCAGGTCCCAGCCTCGCGGAGCAGGCGGCCACTGCACTGGAAAGCGGCGACCTCGTCACCGCCAAGGCGCTGTATCAACAGCTGGCGCAGGAATCCCCCGAGACACCGGAATACCGCATCCACCTCGCCTCGGTGCTGGTCGCCGAAGGCAATGGTGAAGAGGCCCGTCAGCTGCTGGACTCCCTCAAGCCGGAAGACCGTGACGGTGCCCAGGCGCGTGGCGTACGTGCACGTATCGACTTCATCGCCGAGGCACCGTCTCCCGAAGAGGTGCAGGCGATGATCGAGCGGGACGACAGCGAAGCCCGCTACCAGCGCGCCATGCGTGACCTGGCGGATGGCCACTACGAGCTGGCGCTGGATGCCCTGATCAGCCTGGTGAAGACCGATCGCCAGTACGGCGATGATCTGGCACGCAAGACGCTGCTGCGTGTCTTCGACGCCCTCGGTGCGACCCATGAGCTGACCGTGCGCTTCCGCCGCCAACTGTTCGCTCTGATGTACTGATCGTGCTGATGCGCTGATCTTGCTGCTGACCGCACTGATGAGCTGAACACGCCACGCAGACGACAAGGCCCCGCCTCCGGTAAAGGAAGCGGGGCCTTGTCATTGAGGGCCTGCCGTCGCGCCGATTCAAGGGCTAACGACGGCTCCAGCCCTTGAGAAGCGAGGGGCGAGCACGCGATTCGCGCACGCTGGGCGGAAAGTCCACCTCTAGTTCCTGGCCCGCAGACTTCACGGCGTCTGGCGCAGACGGGGTGGCAGATGACGCCGCGGGTGCACGGTAGCGGGAAGATGGCGGCGATGAACGCGCCAGGCGCAGGCTCCCGCCCTGACAACACCATTCACGACAGGCCGTCACGCCTGCATCCCTGCTTGCTGGCCGCCCCTGTCGCGGCGTCTCTGCCACCTCATGTCTCATCGTCGCATCTCCTGATGACAAGCCCCTCGCGATGAGCGGCCTGGCTTCAGAGCTGACGATAATGATTCTCAATTCAAGTTTGCGATGAGCGATAGCTGCCAACGAAACGCCGCAGGCTGACCCAGATCAATTTCGCCTCTCTACCGAACTCAGCCTTTCTGCAGTCGCTCATCCATCTGCTGCAGCGCCTTCTCCAGCTGCACGCGCGTGGTACCGTAGTTCAAGCGCACGAAGCCCGGCCAGCCGAAGTCTGCGCCATCCGACAGCGCGACATCGCATTCCTCGAGCAGGGTCTGCTGCGGAGACTCCCCGAGCCCTGCCTTGCGCATATCGAGCCAGGCCAGATAGGTGGCCTGCGGGCGCGACATGCTGACGCCGTCCCAGCGTGCCACATGGCTCTCCAGCAGATCGAGGTTGTCACGCAGCACGCTCAGCAACTCCTGACGCCACGGTTCGCCCTCGCGCCACGCCGCTTCGGTCGCGGCCATGCCCAGCACATTGGTATCGGGCATCAAGCCATTGGCGGCGCCGGTGAAGCGTGCACGCAGCTTGGGATCGGTGATCACCGCGCAGGCGAATGTCAGCCCGGCGGTGTTGAAGGTCTTGGAGGGCGCCCACAGGGTCACGCAGCGCGCCGCCAGTCGCTCGCTCAGGCTGGCCAGCGGAATATGGCGGGCCGTCGGGTCCACCACCAGATCAGCATGCAGCTCATCGGAGACCACCAGCAGGTCGTGACGCTCGACCAGCTCCGCCAGCGCCTCGAGCTCTTCCTCGCGCCAGACGCGGCCGGTAGGATTATGCGGGTGGCACCATAGCAGCAGCTCGGTCTCGGGCGTGATGGCCGCTTCCAGCGCCTCCAGATCCAGACGCCAGGGGCCGCCTTGTGTCTCGGGCTCTGCCAGCGGCGCCATCTGCGCCAGTCGCCCGGTCTTCTGGGCCACCTTGAGGAAGGGCGGGTAGATCGGGGTCGTCGTGACCACACCCGCGCCGGGAGAGGTCAACGCCAGACTGGCCAGGTGCAAGGCCGGCACCACGCCCGGCAGCCAGACGATGGCGTCACGCGGCACCTCCCAGCCATAATGCTCGCGACTCCAGTCACACAGGCTGTCATCGAGGCCCTCCGACGGCTTGGCATAGCCATAGACCGGGTGCGCCACTCGCTCGGCCAGCGCTCGCGTCACGGCGGGCGGGGCGCTGAAGTCCATGTCGGCGATCCAGAGGGGCATGACGTCCGAGGCGTAGCGATCCCACTTCTGGGAAGGATACTGGCGTCGATCGAGCGGGGTGATGAAATCGAATGGCAAGATGGAGTCTCCCTGTGGCGGGCAAATTTGGCAGGCAACGCGAGCAGTGCTCTCGACTCACGCCGCCCTCGGGCGGCGAGAAGAATACCTGTGGACCAACTACAGCATAAGGCTTTGTGCATGTCTGAAGACACCTTTTACCCACAGGCCCAGCGCGGGCTGCCCGGTCTGTTGCGTGCCTGGCTGACCCATGGCCGCGGCGACAGCGAGCGTCTCGCCGTGCTGCTGGCCGATACCGCGCGCGTCGCAAGTCTTGGCCAGCCCGCCAGCAATCCCGATGGCGAGACGCTGGAGCAGTGGGCCGCCGAGGGCGGTGCGCCGCTGTGGGCACCCAAGGCAGCGCTGTTCCTGTTGATGCAGATGCCGGCACGCCCGGTGCCGCAGAGCCCGGATGATGCCTGCGCCTGGGCCTATTGCTGGTTGCGCATGCGCGAACACGACAGTCCCACGGCCGCCCTGATGGCGCTGCCGGAACACCTGCGTCAGCCACTGGCCTGGCCCATCGAAGCCGCCTGGCAAGACCTGACGCATCAGCGGCTGATCTAGCCGCGGTCGATTGTCGAGCGCCCGCAGCGCTGTTGCTAAGCAGCGCTGCGTTTTTTCTACTCTCCTCTGCTCTCCTTCCTCACCTCCCCATCCTCTGCTTTCCCTCCCCTGCTTACCCTCTCTTGTCCGCTCTATTCTCTTGTCCGCTCTCACTCCCGCCCCCTGCCACTGACAGCGATTCTGATGGTGACCCTGCTGGCGCCCTAAAGGACAGCTCGTCCTGCTCTCGGCATTGCTGACAGCCATGGGTAGCAGTTTTCTCAGCGAATATCGTCACCAGCGGCTAATGGCGTAGCGGAAACCTGAGACTCGTCAACGCGTAACTGACGCCATTTCGTTTAATCATCGTTTTGTGAAGCGTTACACCCGAAGGGATTTCTTGTGTGAGCGAGGAGTAAAGTTCTTTCAACCGCAACGAAACGGTAATTCAACAAGAATCCGCTGGCGCGACACGACGACCAGCAAGCTTCAGGAGAAGCTCCATGACCACCTCCCTGATTGTCGGACTGGATGGAACCCCGGGCGGCGACAGTGCCATTGCCTATGCCAAGCGCGTCGCCTCTCTGGTGGGCGCGGAAACCAGGATCATTCTCTGCTACGTGGTCGAATGGTCGCCCTACAGCTTCAACACGCCGGAAGAGAACGCCCAGCGCGCCAGCCGCCGCGAGAACGAGATCAAGCTGGCCCGTGAGCGTGTGCTGGCGCCTGCCATCAGCGAGCTGGAAAAGGAGGGCTATCAGGTCGAGGGGCGTGTCCGCCACGGCGATGCCGCCGAGATCCTCAGCCTGCTGGCGCGTGAAGTGAATGCCGAGCAGATCATCGTCGGCCGCAAGGGGGAAAGCGTGCGCTCACGCATCTTCGGCAGCGTCACCGCCCATCTGATTCAAGAGGCCTCGGTGCCCGTCACCATCGTTCCCTGAGACAGGCGCCTCCCGCACCCGCCGCCTGCAGAGATTCGCACCAGACAATAACGACAATTCGCTTTTCGAGGTTACCTCTCATGAGTCGATTCCGCTCCCTGGCCCCCTGGGCTGCCGCGATGGCAGCCCTCATGGCCGCAAGCTCTGCCCGTGCCGAAGGCATGGACCAGGCCATCAGTGACATCGTCGGACCGATCGTCAATCCGATCGTCTCGACCATCTTCTATTCCGTGCCGGTGGCCGGCACCCAGTTCCCGCTGATCGTCGGCTGGCTGATCATCGCGGCCGTCATCTTCACGCTCTATTTCGGCTTCGTGCAGTTCCGCCTGTTCGGCCATGCCATCCGCCTGGTCAAGGGCGACTACACCGACCCGAAGGATGAAGGCGAGGTATCCCACTTCCAGGCATTGGCCACGGCGCTGTCCGGCACGGTCGGCCTTGGCAACATCGCCGGCGTCGCGGTCGCCGTCTCGCTGGGCGGCCCGGGCGCGACCTTCTGGATGATTCTGGCCGGTCTGCTCGGCATGGCCTCCAAGTTCTGTGAATGTACGCTTGGCGTGAAGTACCGCAACGTCAACGCAGATGGTTCCATCTCCGGCGGCCCGATGTACTACCTGTCCAAGGGCTTCGCGGAAAATGGCAAGGCGGGTCTGGGCAAGATTCTGGCGATCTTCTTCGCCATCTGTGCCATCGGTGGCTCCATCGGCGGCGGCAACATGTTCCAGGCCAACCAGTCCTATCAGCAGGCCGTCAACGTCACCGGCGGTGATGCCAGCTTCCTGGTCGGCTACGGCTGGCTGTTCGGTCTCGTGATGGCCGCCATCGTCGGCATGGTCATCATCGGCGGCATCAAGTCCATCGCACGTGTCACCGAGAAGCTGGTGCCGATGATGGCTGTCATCTACGTGATCGCGGCACTCATCATCCTCGGCTTCAACTTCAGTGCGATTCCGGCCGCCTTCGGCGCCATCATCGAAGGTGCCTTCGCACCGGTCGCGGTCGGCGGCGGTATCGTCGGCGTGCTGATCCAGGGCTTCAAGCGTGCTGCCTTCTCCAATGAAGCCGGTATCGGCTCCGCGGCCATCGCCCACTCTGCCGTCAAGACTTCCCAGCCGGCGACCGAAGGGATCGTCGCCCTGCTCGAACCGTTCATCGATACCGTCGTCATCTGCACCATGACCGCGCTGGTCATCGTCATCACCGGTGCCTATCAGGTCGAAGGCCTCGGCGGCGTCCAGCTGACCTCCTACGCCTTCGAGACCGCCTTCCCGTGGTTCCCGTATGTGCTGGCTCTTGCGGTGCTGATGTTCGCCTTCTCCACCATGCTGTCCTGGTCCTACTACGGCCTGAAGGCCTGGACCTACCTGTTCGGTGAGAGCAAGGGCTCCGAGATCGTCTACAAGCTGATCTTCCTCGCCTTCGTGGTCATCGGTTCCTCCATGAGTCTCGGCCCGGTCATCGACTTCTCCGACGCCATGATCTTCGCCATGTCCATCGCCAACATCATCGGCCTCTACTACCTGATGCCGGTCGTGAAGCGTGAGCTGGCCCAGTACATGGCCAAGCTGAAGTCCGGCGAGATCGCACCGGTCGACAAGGAGGCCAAGCGCCAGAACGCGTGATCCCCATCACGCCCAGGCGGGCCTGACACAGCTGTCAGCCGCCGCATGACCCCAAGCCCCTGCCCATCGGCAGGGGCTTTTTCGTTGTCGATCATGCAATTCCGTGCATTGGACGGCTGAAACCACCCAAGTCGGATTGCCGCAACGCAGCGCAATGGGTAGGGTGTGGCGCTCACTGGCCACACTGGCCGGAACCCGTATCAACGAGGACGTCTCATGCTCGCTTCCATGCATGCCATGGTGCTGCGCAATCCCGGCCCGGATGCCGACTTCGTGGCGACCGAATGCCCGCTACCCACTCCCGGCTCCGGCCAGGTGCGCATTCGCATCGCTGCCTCCAGCGTCAATCCACTGGATCTCAAGCTGGCCAGCGGCCAGGTGCCTCTTTTGCCGCAAGAGCCCTGCGTGCTGCACGGCGACGTGGCCGGTGTGATCGATGCCGTCGGTGATGACGTGCTGGCCTTCTCGCCCGGCGACGAGGTGCTCGGCTTCGCCGGCGGTGTCGCCGCTCATCCGGGCGCGCTGGCGGATTACATGCTCGCCGACGAGCGCCTGATCACCCGCAAGCCGCGCCGCCTGAGCTTCATGGAAGCCGCCGCGTTGCCGGCAGTGTTCATCACCGCCTGGCAGGCACTGGTGGAGCGTGGCCGGCTGGAAGCGGGACAACGCGTGCTGATCCACGGCGGCGCCGGTGGCGTCGGCCATGTGGCATTGCAGATCGCCCGTTGTATCGGTGCGGAAGTCGCCACCACGGTGTCCAGCGATGACAAGGCCCGGGCGGCTCGTGACTGCGGCGCGGACCACGTCATTCGCTACCGCGAGGAAACCGTGGCCGATTACGTGGCCCGGCTGACGGGTGGCGAGGGCTTCGATCTGGTCTTCGACTGCGTCGGTGGTGACAACCTGGCCGCCAGCTTCGCCGCCAGCAAGCTGGGCGGACGCATCGTGACCATCAATGCGCGCACCACGGTGGATCTCTCGCCGCTGCACGCCGGCAGCCGCAGTCTGGAAGTGCTGTCGATCCTGCTGCCGCTGACCGCGGGCATCGGGCATGAGCAGCAGCGCCAGGCGCTGGGCAAGCTGGTGGAGCTGGTCGAGGAAGGCGAGTTCAAGGTGCGCCTCGATGAGCGCCAGTTCGACTTCAGCGAGGTCGCCGAGGCCCATCGTCATCAGGCCTCCGGCAAGGCAGTGGGCAAGATCTCGCTGGTGCGTCGTCAGTTCTGGGACGCCGCCCAATGAGCGCAGCGCTTCAGGGTGAGCTGGGCCTGCAACTGCTCAAGCTGCTGATCTCTGTGGCGGTGGTGATCGGGCTGTCATTGATCGCGGAGCGCCTCTCGACACGCATGGCCGGACTGCTGTCCGGCTACCCGCTCGGCACGGCCATCACGCTGGGCTTCATCGGCGTTGAGATCTCCCCCGAGTTCGCCGGCCAGAGCGCCGTCTACACTCTGGCCGGCTTCTCCTCGACGCTGGCGCTGGGGGTCGGCTACTGGCTATGCGGGCGTGCACAAGGACTGCGCGGCGTCATCAATGGCACCCTGGGCGGCCTGCTGGGTTGGCTGCTCGCCAGCCTGGTGCTGGCGCAGTTCGAGTTCACGCGCGTCAGCGGCGTGATCGTGACGCTGATCGCCATCGTGCTGTGCATGCGCCTCTATCGCGGCGTACCGGAGAGCACGGCGCGCAAGTCGCCCTTCTCCTGGGTCTCGCTGCTGGCGCGCGCCGGACTGGCCGCCGGCATCGTGTTCGGCATCACCGCGCTGGCCCATCTGCTGCCACCCTCGTGGGCAGGCCTGGTGGCGGCCTTCCCGGTCACCATGTACCCGCTGCTGGTGATTCTGCATCTCACCCAGGGGCCAGTGGCCGTCGCGACCGTCATCAAGCACTACCCGGCCGGCCTTGGCTCGCTATTGTGCTATGCGCTGGTGGTCTCGCTCAGTTACCCCGGCATGGGGGTCGGCCTGGGCACCCTGCTCGGTTTCATCGTGGCGACGGCGTGGCTGGGCGTGTTCACGCCGTTGCAACGTCGACTAGCCTCACGACGTACAGCCAGCGCCTGAGCTTCCTGATAGGCTGAAATGCCGCATGGATGCCCAGGAGCGATGACATGTACTTCAAGACGCTGGAACCGGCCTTCTACGACACCGATGCCCTCGGGCACGTCAACAACACGCGCCTGCCGGCCTGGTTCGAGTGGGCGCGCAATGACCTGTTCCGCGTCTTCGTGCCGGACCTCGACCCGCGCAAGTGGCCGCTGATCATGGCGCGCATCGAGGTCGACTTCCTCGCCGAGCTGCAATACGGCCAGCCGGTGGAGATTCGCACCTGGCTGTCGCGTCTCGGCGGCAGCTCCTTCACCGTGACCCAGGAAGCGTGGCAAAGCGGCGTCTGCGGCGCGCGCGGCCACTGCGTGCTGGTGCAGTTCGATCATCATGCCAAGCAGTCGCTGCCCATCGAGGGCGAGCTGCGCGCGACCCTGGTCAGCCATGTGCACGAGCACACCGACAGCGCCGAACTGGATGTCCCGGCCCTGCGCGAGGCCGCCCGGGCACTCGGGACGCACAGCGCAGCCTCCGAGGGGAGCGTGCCGGCATGACACCCGCGCTCAAGCTGCTCAAGGGCAAGCCGCACCGCACACTCGAATATGCCCACGACCCGCGCGCTCCCGCCTACGGAGAAGAGGCCGCCCGCACGCTGGGGCTTGATCCCGCCCAGGTCTTCAAGACCCTCGTCTGCCAGCTGGAAGGCGGCAATGCACGTCAGCCGCTGGTGGTCGCCGTGGTGCCGGTCAGCGGTACGCTCGACCTCAAGGCACTGGCACGCGCCTGCGGGGCACGCAAGGCGGCACTGGCCGCGCATGAGGCCGCCGAGCGTGCCACCGGCTATGTGGTTGGCGGTATCAGTCCGCTGGGTCAGAAGAAGCGCCTGCCACTGTGGGTCGATGACAGCGCCGCGACACAGGCGGAAATCTTCATCAGCGGCGGCCGCCGTGGACTGGAGATAGCGCTCGCCCCCGCGTTACTGTGTGAGCTGGGCAATGGTCAGTTCGCCCCGCTGGCCCGTGACGACTGATGACCACGGGCCAGGCACTGCATGATGGACTCTCCATGACGAGCACCCGCCACAGCACCGCGTCAGCGAGGAGGCCCGATGGGCATTCGCTACAGCAAGTGGATCTACCCGGACATGACCGAGCTGCATGCGCAGGTCGAGGCGGCGCTGGAGCACTGGTTCAGTGAGCGCTTCGCCGACTACCCGCACATCAGCTTGCCGGGCCTTGACCCCTACGATTATGATGGCTGGTTCAATCGTCTGGCCCCGGAGCTGATGGCGCGCGGCAGTGACTACTGCGAGCGTGAGTGGCATGGCTATGTGCCGAGCCCCCAGCAGCTCAACCAGGCTTTCTTCCGGGCCGTATCCCGGTCCAACAAGTGTGTGCTGGAGCCTGACCGCAAGCATGGTGATCCTGACCAATCATAGTCCCGACGCGCGGGAGCTCGAGATCATCGAGCGCCAGCTCGGGCGCAAGCCGCGCGGCATCCAGGCCGTGGCCGCCACCGATGGCGAGGGCACTCCGCTGGTGCTGCGCATGCATTCGCTGGTGGACGGCAAGCCCTTCCCGACCCTGTACTGGCTGTGCGATGAACGCCTCAAGATCTCGCTGTCACGCATCGAGGCCGAAGGCGTCATCAAGGGGCTGGAAGAACGCCTCAAGACCGACGAGGAACTGCTAGCGCGCTACCGTGCCAGCCATGAGGCCTACGTCGCCGAACGCTGGAGCTTCATGAGCGAGGCCGAGCGCAGCGCCATCGAGTCCCAGGGCTTCGCCGACCTGATGCGTGAACGTGGCGTCGGCGGTATCCGTGACTGGAATCAGGTGCGCTGCCTGCACACCCAGTACGCCCAGCATCTCGCCTACGCCGAGGGCAACGCCATCGGTCACTGGGTCGATGCCCATTACGACGTGCTGTCCGAGCTGCCCTGAGCCCTGGCGACGATCGATCCGATGCCGTCGGCTTGAATGCAGAAGACGAAGAAGCCCGCCAATTGGCGGGCTTCTTGCGTCGGGACGAGCGTCAGGCCTACAGCGAGTGCGCGAAGACCAGCGCGATGCACAACGGGCAGATCAGGCGCACGTACCACGGCCAGATCTTCCAGAACAGGCTGGACTCGATGTCCGGCGCCCCGCTCTGGATCTCCTTGAGCAGCGCATGGCGCGACATCGCCCAGCCGACCAGCAGGCACATCACCAGCGCGACCAGCGGCTGGCTGTACTGGGTGGTCAACATGATCACCAGGCCGAACAGTGCCCCGAAGTTGGCGGCGATGGTCAGGCTGATGGCCATGATGGCGGCACCGACGGCCAGGGTGGCGGCACGCCGACCCAGCCAACCACGTTCGACCACGAAGGACACCGGCACTTCCAGCATCGAGATGGAAGAGGTGATGCCCGCCACGCTCATCAGCGCGAAGAACGCCACCATCAAGACGTCACCTGCCCCGCCCATCTGGCCGAACAGCGCCGGCAGCGTGTCAAACAGCAGAGTGTCCGAGCTCTTGAGCAGGCCATCGGCATCGAAGATCTCGACGCCCAGATGACGCGCGGCGTACATGGCCGGAATCACCAGCAGGCCGGCGAGGAAGGCGATGCCGACATCGATCAGCGTCACCAGCACCCCCAGACGTGGCAGGTTCTGCTCCGGCCCCAGATAGGAGCCGTAGATCAGCATCGCGCCCACGCCGAGAGACAGCGAGAAGAACGCCTGGCCCATCGCGCTCAGCATCAGGTCGGCATCGAAGATGCGGTCCCACTGCGGCGTCAGATAGACACTCAGGCCTTCATCGGCGCCCGGCAGGGTCAGCACGTAACCGATCAGTCCGACCAGCAGCATCAGCAACAGCGGCATCAGACGCGTGGACCACTTCTCGATCCCGCCGCGCACGCCGCCGACCACGATCGCCATCGTCAAGGCGAGGAAGACCGCCGTCAGCGAGACATTGCGCGTGAAGTCGAAGGTGGTCAGCCAGCTGGCGGCGGAGCTCATGCCCAGCGCCTCGCTGACCGGCGCGGCGGTATAGCCCAGCAGCCAGCCCGCGACGATGGCATAGAAGGCCAGAATCAGACTGGCGGTCAGCATGCCCGCCCAGCCCGCCAGCGCGCCGAAGCGCTTGGTGATGCCTCGACCGAGACTCATGCTGGTGACGATGTTGGCCTGACCATGACGGCCGATGACCAGCTCGGCCATCAAGGCCGGCCATGCCAGCAGGAAGGCCAGCACCAGATACATCACCACGAAGGCCCCGCCTCCGTTGTTGGCCGTCTGGGACGGAAAGCCCCACACGTTGCCAAGTCCTACTGCCGAACCAGCGGCGGCCATCAAGAAGCCCAGCCGACTGGCAAAGCGTCCGCGCACCTGCGCCATCTGCCTCTCCTGCCTTGTTGTTCCGCGTCCGTCGAAGACGACGTCGCGATGAGTCCACGCTCGCCGAAGGCGGCGTCGCGATGAGTTGGGGTGCATCCCGATGCAAGCTCACGGGGCGCCAGCGCCCGCCAGCCGTCGCCTGCGGGGGCGGCAAGGGTAGCAGAGCAGGCCCGCGAATGCAGGCGACAACGCCGAAAGTCAGCACGTGCCCGCGTTGGCCACGGGGCAATGCCGAGTTCCTCACCGGCGTCATAGCGTCGCCGCACAACTCGCGTAGGATAGGAAGGACATGACATCAAGGCACGGCAGCCAGCAGTGAGCGCCGCCGAGAAACATTCAGGAGAGCAACATGCATCGCATCTGTGTCTATCTGGGCTCCCGCGAGGGCGTCTCCCCACAGCACCGCCAACTGGCCGAAGCCCTGGGCACGGCCATCGCCGAGCGTGGCTGGGGACTGGTCTACGGAGGCGCGCGCGCCGGGCTGATGGGGGCGTTGGCAGATGCCGCGCTGGCAGCGGGCGGTGAGGTGATCGGCGTGATCCCCCAGGCACTGGTACGCAACGAGAAGGCGCATACCGGTCTGACACGCTTGATCGAGGTGGCGGACATGCATGAGCGCAAGGCGCAGATGGCCGCACTGGCGGATGCCTTCGTGACCCTGCCCGGCGGGATTGGCACCCTGGAGGAGTTGTTCGAGACCTGGACCTGGCAGTATCTGCGCTTTCACGCCAAGCCGATCGCCGTCCTCGACAGTGACGGCTTCTTCGCGCCCCTGCTCGAGTTTCTGGACCGCACCGTCGAGGCGGGCTTCCTCGATGCGGACACTCGCGCGCGCCTGATCAGCGAGCGCGAAATCGCGCCCCTGCTGGAGCGACTGGCGCCTGAGAGCTGAGAGCTGAGAGCTGAGGCCTGACAGTCTGGCGCGTCACTCCCCATCAAGCGCATGACGCCAGCGCCATGGGGAGTGACTCTGCGAGCGACCGTCTCAGTTCCGCGTGCTCTTTCAGCAGTGCGCCTCAGCTCAGCGCCGTCTCACCAACAGCCTCAACGGCGTCGTCCGAGGCGGCCTGCTGCTGGGCGGGTTTACCGATATAGCGCGCCCGCTTGCTGGCGGTGACCTGCTCGACATCGACCATCACCAGGCCGTCGATGCAGTAACCGAAATCGGCGTCGACACTGAAATCGAGGAAGCGGGTGCCACCGGGCTCGGTGACCTCGGCGTACTGCTTGTAGAGCGTCGGCACCGTCACGCCCATCGCATCCAGCTGGGCACGCAGGCGGCGGAAATCGCCATCGGCGTCCTGACCATCGAACAGCCGCTCCGCTTCATGGGCGGCGCTGCCCGGCACGCTCTGGGCGACCGGTGCCCGTGCGCGCGCCAGCCCCTCATCATCCCCGTAATAGTGACGGTAGTAGCTGACGATCAGTGCCCTGGCGGCCTCCGGATAGCTGTTGGAGAGCGTGACCGGGCCGAACAGCCAGCGAATCTCGGGATGACAGCGCAGATAGGCACCCAGCCCCTGCCACAGGTAATCGAGGCTGCGCCGCCCCCAGTAACGCGGCTGCACGAAGCTGCGCCCCAGCTCCAGACCGTCCTGCATGCGCTCGAACATCTCCGGCGTGAAGCGGAACAGGGTCGGACTGTAGAGCCCCTTCTCGCCATGTGCCGCCATGATCTTGCGTACCTCACCGATGCGATAGGCACCGGCGATCTCGAGATCGGCGTCATCCCACAGCACCAGATGACGGTAGTGGGCGTCATAGCGATCGATATCGCGCCGCTCACCGGTGCCCTCGCCGACCCGCCGGAAACTGATCTCGCGCAGACGACCGATCTCGCGCATCACGCTGGAGCCGGGGAAGGCATCGAACAGATAGATCTTCTTGCCGTCGCGGGTCTCGCCCAGCAGTTCACAGGGCGTCAGTTCCTCACGCAGCGCCTGGCGTTCCTCCGGATGGCCGATGGCCTTCTCGGTCACGAACAGGCCACGCTTGCCGCGCCCGATGCGATACAGGTGCTTGCGCAGCAGACGCGTCTTGGCGTTGGTATTGAGGGCATCACTGTCGAGGCGCTCCAGCGGGATCAGCTCGCCGATGCGCAGCTTGAGCTGCCGCTCGCGCTGGCGAAACATCTCGTGGGCCAGCAGGGGCGTGCCGAAGCTGCGGTTGATCGATGACAGCGCATAGAAGAGCGTCGAGTTACGCCCGCTGACGTGGATAGGCAGCACCGGCGCGTTGGTCTTGCGCGCGAAATGCAGGAAGCCCGACAGCCACTTGCCATCGCGCGGCCCGGTCGGGCCTGCACGCGAGACCTCACCGGCCGGGAAGATGATCACGGCTTCTTCATTCATCAGCGCATCGCAGATCTGACCACTGCTCTTGCGATAGCCACGGCGACTGAGGTTGTCCAGCGGCAGCAGCAAGGGTGCCAGCGGCTCGACCTTCATCAGGATGTCGTTGGCGACGATCTTGACGTCGCGGCGCACTTCGCCGACCAGCTTGAGCAGTGCGAGGCCATCCAGTGACCCCAGTGGATGGTTGGCGACGATGACGACACGCCCGTAGGCCGGAATGTTCTCGCGCTCCCGCGAGGACACCGAGTACCCGAAGGAGAAGTGATCGAGCACGCGGTCAATGAAGTCGAAGCCGCGCTGGTCCGAGTTCTCGCCGAGGAAGGCATTGATCTCGCCCTCATGCACCAGGCGCCGCAGCATGGCCAGAGCTGGCCGCCGGATCAGCGGGTGACGTTTGGCAAAGGCAGGATACTTGGCAGCGATGACGCGGGCAGTATCGATCATGCTCTCTCCTTGGCCGCACGGAGTGCGGAACGCGATGTCTGGATCATGGGGCTTGATATCACGTCAGGTTCGCGCCACTTCATGACAGATGCGTCACAGTCCCCGTACAGTGAGATGACAGTCGCCCACGTGATCCGCGGCCGATGCGCCCCGGCACAGAGATCATCCGCGTACGAACAGGCAGCGCGACTGCCACGCCAAGGAGAGAGCGAATGTTTGCGATAGCCGTCGAGAATGAATCACTGGTCTGGCAGGAAACCGAGGCCCCGCACGGGATCGCCTCGGATGAGGTGCGTATCGAGGTGGCCTGGGCCGGCGTCAACCGCGCCGACCTGATGCAGCGTGCCGGGCAGTATCCGCCACCCGAAGGTGCCAGTCAGATTCTGGGGCTGGAGGTCAGCGGTACCATTCGCGAGGTCGGCCGCCACGTCGAGCGCTTCAAGGTCGGTGATCCGGTCTGTGCGCTGCTGTCCGGTGGCGGCTATGCCGAGGAGGTGGTCGTCAATGCCCTGCAGGTGTTGCCGGTGCCGGAGGGCTATAGCCTGCGAGACGCCGCCGCGCTGCCGGAGATGTTCGCCACCGCCTGGCTGAACCTGTTCATCGAGGGCAACCTCAAGCACAAGGAGCGCGTGCTGCTGCACGCCGGTGCCAGCGGCATCGGTACCACCGCCATCCAGTTGTGCGGGCTGTTCGGACATCCGTGCTTCGTGACCGTCGGTAGCCAGGAGAAGCTGGAGACCTGCCTGCGACTCGGCGCGGATGCCGGCTGGAATCGCCACGATGGCAGCTTCGTCGAGGCCGTGAACGACTGGGGTGGCGCCGACATGATTCTCGACCCGGTGGGCGGCGGCTATCTGGCCGACAATCAGCAGGTGCTGAAGCAGGATGGCCGCATGGTATTGATCGGCCTGATGGGCGGGCGCATGGATGAGCTGGATCTGGGTCGCATGCTGATGAAGCGTCAGCGCCTGATCGGCTCGACCCTGCGGTCGCGCTCCCCCGATGGCAAGGGCATGGTGCTGGATGCGCTCTACGTGCATGTGTGGCCACGCCTGGCACGGGGTGAGCTGCGCCCGCATATCGACAAGAGCTGGCCGATCCAGGAAGCCGATGCCGCGCATGCCTATGTGCAGGACAACGCCAGCACCGGCAAGGTGTTGCTGGCGGTGACGGGCGCCTGAGCCTCGTCATGGCGCTGATGACATCAGCATGAAAAAAGCACCAGCATAAAAAAAGCACCAGCATAAAAAAGCGGCAGCCCAGTGGGCTGCCGCTTTTTTGGCTTTATTGGCGCTATCTCGTGCTCACTGCTCCGCCTGACAAAACACCCGGCCTGACAGCAGTGTCGCTCATGCCGCCAGGCGTAGACCCCGAGGCACCTGGCAGAGGCTTATTCGCTGCGCCCGATCGACTGGGCTTTCTGCCAGGTGAGTTGCAGCAGACGGGCGTCGTCTCCGGCGCGATGGCGCTGGATGCCACCCTCGGCGATCACCGCTTCCTTGAGCTCCGCCCAGCAATTCAGCTGCTCCTCATCGAGCAGCCGTCTGAGCGCCTCGAGACGAAAGCGCGGCAGCATGCCGGCATGATAGAACAGCAGCGAGAGCCAGGTATTGTCGTAGCCCCAGCTGTCGCTGTAGGCGATTCCGGCCTCACCCAGCTCATCATTGACCCACTGCGCCACCTCACGCACTGGCCGCCCTTCGCGTGCCAGCCGTGCCCGTGAGATGCCGTGCAACAGCTCCGCCTTCGGGTCCCAATGCACCCACTCATCAAGAGGCTGTATCAGGAAGGCGCAACTGCTGCCGTCGGCACGCGCCAGCCCGATCTCGATCGGATAGCTACCACGGCCAAAGCCGGAGGCTTCAATATCGAGCAGAATAGGCAGCGTCACACGAATCTCCCAAGGTATCTCAGGCAGACAGGGCCCGGGCGAGAAGAGGTTGAATGTCCTCAGGTTACGGGAATTGCCCCCTGCTTGGCGAGTCCTGAGCGCGACGCTGTCAACGCAGGCATCAGGTCGATCTGCTCCATCACGCTGGCATCACGTTCAAGAGACGCGCGCGGGAGGGCCAGAGACGACAACGCCCTCACGAAGAGGGCGTTGTCAGTGGCAGCGAGGGCAGTACCGCAGCTGGTACATCTGGTCAGTGCAGGTCTGCCTCGCCACCCGTGCGGGCGTGGGCTTCCCACTGCTCGGCCTTGTGCGGGCAGACCGCCAGACCGAGGGAGCCTTCACGATAGGCACGCGCCAAGCGCTGGGCCGCGAGAGCATGGCGGCACTCGGCGGCACGTGCGTACCAGGTCACGGCCTTGGCCGGATCGCTCTGATACTGGGCACAGCCATACTCATAGATACGCGCCGCCTGATACTGGGCATGCACGTCGCCGGCCTGCGCGGCCTTGATGACGAAACGCGCGCCCTTGGCCTTTTCCTGAGCGGAGTTGCCGCGCTGGAACAGCATGTGCCCGTACAATGACAACGCACCGGTGTGACCGGCATTGGCGCAGTGATTGAACAGACGCATGGTCAGACGATGCTTCTGCTGAGAGCCGGACAGCCAGGAGGCGTGGAACAGACGCTCCGCCAGGCGGTATTTCAGTCCAGTCATCAGGGTTGGGGCCTGCGGCATGACGAGTAACCTTGATACAGAATAAGAGGGGTGACGCCGTGTCCTGGCCCGATCCTGAGCCCGCGACGCTATTCTCCTTGCCAACACTGTCAGTTTGCCCTTGCGGGCGGCCTAGAAAGACTGCTCCCCTGACAGCGGGGCGCCAAGCATACTCGCGCAATCGGGGGGACTCAAGCCCGCCTTGTGGGTTTTTGTTACGCTGCTAATATGTGCGCCATCCTTGGGGTAAAGTACGCGCGCGAACCGCGCGCCACACGCGTGCTGGAAGCACTCGTCCTGCCCGCTACATTGACACCTACCCGATAGGGGAATCCTGCATGCAACGTAGAGCTCTTGGCCGTACTGGCATCGACGTCAGTCTGCTATGCCTTGGCACCATGACCTTCGGCGAGCAGAACAGCGAAGCCGATGCCCACCAACAGCTGGACCGTGCGCTCGACGCTGGCATCGACTTCATCGATACCGCCGAGATGTACCCGGTGCCCCCGAATGGCGAGACCCAGGGCCGTACCGAGGAATACATCGGCAGCTGGCTGGCGGCTCGCGGCAATCGTGATCAAGTCAAGATCGCCACCAAGGTCACCGGCCCGGGCATGGATTACCTGCGCGGTGGTTCGCGCCTGACGCGTGAGCAGATCATCGCCGCCTGTGACGACAACCTGCGTCGCCTGGGCACCGATTACATCGACCTCTATCAGCTGCATTGGCCGGACCGCAAGACCAACTTCTTCGGCAAGCTGGGCTACCAGCCGACCGAAGACGAAGACATGACGCCGCTGGAAGTAAGCCTGTCGGCACTCGGCGAGCTGGTCACCGCCGGCAAGATTCGCGCCGTGGGTCTGTCCAACGAGACGCCGTGGGGCGTGATGCAGTGCCTGAACCTGGCCGAGCGCCTGAACCTGCCGCGCGTGGCCAGCGTCCAGAACCCGTACAACCTGGTCAACCGCAGCTTCGAAGTGGGCCTGGCCGAGTTCGCGCACCGCGAAGATGTCGGCCTGCTGGCCTACTCGCCGCTGGCCTTCGGCACACTGTCCGGCAAGTATCTGGACGGCGCCCGTCCGGAAGGCGCTCGCCTGACGCTGTTCGAGCGCTTCCAGCGCTACAACGCCGAGCCGGCTCAGCACGTCATCGCCTGCTACGTGGACATCGCGCGCCGTCACGGCCTGAACCCGGCCCAGATGGCCCTCGCCTTCGTCAACACTCGCCCGTTCCTGACCAGCAACATCATCGGTGCCACGACGATGACCCAGCTGGAAAGCAACATCAAAAGCCTCGAGGTGGAGCTGAGTGAGGAAGTGCTGGCCGAGATCGAGATGATCCACAACACCGCGCCCAACCCGTGCCCCTGAATCGCCTCTGACCCGTAACGGATACACAACCCCGACAGGCCGGTCATCATGACCGGCCTGCTCGTGACCAAGGACCCCTCATGAATCCCGCTGAATTGAGCATGATCCTCATGGCTGTCGCCGCCGGTGCCATGATGCCGATTCAAGCTGGCGTCAATTCCACGCTGGCCCTGCAGACCCACAGTTCGCTCATGGCTGCCATGGTCAGCTTCGTGGTCGGCTCGATCGCGCTGGTCGTCATCGTGCTGGCCATGCGCCTGCCCATGCCGGGCGTCGGCGCTCTGAAAGCGGCCCCTTGGTGGAGCTGGACCGGCGGTCTGCTGGGCGCCTTCTTCGTCGCGGCCAGCGTGATACTGGTGCCCAAGCTGGGTGCTGCCACCATGATGGCCACCTTCCTGGCGGGGCAGCTTACGGCCTCGGTGGTGCTGGACCACTTCGGCTGGGCAACCTTCCCGCAGCATGATCTTTCGCTGGGGCGCGTGGCAGGCGTGTTGCTGCTGTTCGCGGGGGTCTTCCTGATCCGCCGCTATTGATGCCTCTGGCGTCACGCAGTGCAATCTATGGCCCCGATAGTCCTGGCGGACTCGGGGCCATCTTGTCTGCCTGATATACTGAGACCTTTCCCTGCTAGGAGGTCTACATGCTGAGTGTGATTTCGCCCGCCAAATCGCTGGATTTCGACAGCGCCCCCGTGACCTCCCGTCATAGCCAACCCGATTTTCTCGAGCAGGCTCAACCGCTGATCGACATCCTGCGCGAGCAGTCGCCGCAGGACATCGCAAGCCTGATGAAGCTCTCCGACAAGCTGGCCGGCCTCAATGCCGCTCGCTTCCAGGAATGGCAGTCGCCCTTCACGCCGGATAATGCCAAACAGGCGGTGCTGGCCTTCCAGGGGGATGTCTATCAGGGCATGGCGGCGGATTCGTTCAGCGAGGAAGATTTTGAGCGCGCACAACACAAGCTGCGCATTCTCTCCGGCCTCTATGGGCTACTGCGCCCGCTGGACCTCATCCAGCCGTACCGTCTCGAGATGGGCACGCGTCTGAGCAACCCGGCCGGCAAGGACCTTTACGCCTACTGGCGCAAGACGCTGACACCGGCACTGGAGCAGGCCGTCGAAGACAGCGGAACGCCGATACTGGTCAACCTGGCCTCCAATGAATACTTCAAGGCCATCGATGCCAAGGCGTTCCGCCACCGTATCGTGACGCCGGTCTTCAAGGACGAGAAAAATGGCCAGTCCAAGATCATCAGCTTCTACGCCAAGCGTGCACGCGGCCTGATGAGCGCCTGGATGCTCAAGCACGACATCGAGACAACCGAAGACCTCAAGGACTTCGACGTGGCCGGTTATCGCTTCTCCAATGCCGCCTCTGAAGGCGATACGCTGGTCTTCACGCGCAGTGAGGCCGACGCGGCACGCACCTGATACGTGACCGCCGGGTCACTTGACGCCTCATCCGCCCAGCCCCGGGAAAGTCAGGTGTTCTGCGGCGCGTGGTTTGAGGTAACGGCGATGAATATCGCCGAACAGGACGTGATCCGCACACCCAAGCCATTCATACGCCACCATCTCGGCACTGACGATACTGGCGCCCGCGGCCTCGCAGCGGGCCACTCCCAGCGCCGCCTCCCGCGGGCGGCGACTGGCGACCCCATCGGCGACCAGCGCCACGCGATAGCCTGCGCCACACAGGGACAGCACGGTCTGCATCACACAGACGTGCGCCTCGGCACCACATACCACCAACTGGTCACAGCCACTCTGCTCCAATGCCTTGCGAAAGTCCTGCGCATCCAGCGCGCTGAAACTGCGCTTGGTAAAGCAGCGGGTGCGCTCGCTCAGTAGATGCGTCATCGGAGCACTTGCGCCCAACTTGTCGGGGCAGTGTTCGGTCAGCCAGACGGGAATTTCCAGCGCCTGGGCGATTCCGCCCAGCCAGATGGCACTGTTGATGGCCTCGGTTCCGCCACTCAGAACCGGCATCAGGCGAGCCTGGAAATCGATCAGCAACAACAATGATCGCCTCGCCATCAGGTGTTGAGACTTTTCGTCGTCCATTGGTCCTCCCACGACGATTCTAAGGCTAGAATGGAGCTTCCACTTACACGCTAGCGCATCCAAGGAGATCCCACATGCGCCATCTGTTCATCATGCTGATGGTCGGCTTGCTCGGCTTCGGTCTGAGCGTCGAACACGCAGAGGCCAAGCGCCTCGGCGGCGGCAAGAGTTTCGGTAGCTACTCACGATCCGCTGACAGCGGAAAATCCTCCAGCTCACTGTTTGGCAGCAACAAGGCCACCAACAGCAGCACCGCAGCGAAGTCCAAACCCTCCAGCGGCCTGTCCAAGTTTGCCGGACCTCTGGCAGGCCTGCTGGCAGGCGGCCTGTTGGCATCGCTGTTCTTCGGCGGCGCCTTCGATGGTCTGCGCATGACAGACTTCCTGATCATCGCGGTGATCGCCTTCATCGCCTTCAAGTTCCTCAGCGCGCGCAAGAAGGCCGCCATGGCGAGCGGCGGGCCGGCAGGTAGTGGTGGTGGTTCCTCTACACGCCACGACGACCAGCCGCGCAATGTGCAGGCGCGTGAAGCGCATGAGCCGCAAGGCGAGTCGCTGGCGCCGGCCGGTGGTATCGGGGCAGGCCTGACCGGCGGTGCCCCGACCAGCGAACCGGCCTGGTTCGACAAGGAGCAGTTCCTCGGCGGCGCCAAGGAACACTTCATGACGCTGCAGCGCGCCTGGGACAACAATGACCTGCCGCGCATTCAGGAGTACGTCACGCCAGAGCTCTACAATCTGCTGCGTGAAGAGCGCGCTCAGCAACCGGCCAACAACCGTACCGAGATCGTGCGTCTGTTTGCTGAACTGGGCAGCGTGCAGGAGATTGGCAAGCAGGCGGAAGCGACGGTCCTGTTCCACGGCGTGCTGGATGAAAATGGCGAGCAGAACGAGTTCAACGAGACCTGGCACCTGGTCCGTGAGCTGCGCGATGGCGCCGACTGGCACATCCAGGGCATCGAGCAGAACAGCTAAACCGTTCCTTGCTCACTGACGTGACCTTCACTCCGTGAGGGCCACATCAGATGCCAAAGCGGCCGGATGATCACTCATCCGGCCGCTTTTTTGTGTCTCGCTGCAGATGACCTACCAGGGCTTTGCAACAGCTCGCCGAAGACCACAAAGGCATCGCCCGAATGACAGGCATAAAAAAACCGGCCACTGGGGAAGTGACCGGCGGATAGGCTGCTCGACTGCAAGGCAGGAGCGCCAGATCGCAAAAAGTCTGCTGATGGGATAGCACAGACAAGTTTCTAAGCAAGGGAACGTCGAAACTCACATACTCAGAGTCGCCGATTGAGCTTTAGTTCAGCCTGATCGTAAAAAACATGAGCAACCCTGAGGTGCAGAACCCGCGACGCCTGATCAGCCCCCATCATCAGCCGGCTGTACCCAAGGTTTCAGCAAGGCTTGCCTACTCCTGGAAACTCCTCCTGCTCGACAAGCCCTTGTGGATAATTCAGGTGCCGCTCCCATATTCCGGTTGTCCACAGGCGGCCCCCTGCGCGCTCCCCTTCCTCAGCAGGGCGCCTTGCGCCTCTATGCACTGCCACAGACAACACTGCCCCTGCAGCAAGGCGACAGGGGCGGTGCGGGACAAGTGCCTGACGAGCTTTTCATGACTGTCGTGGGGCGGCCCTCCGCGACTCTTGCAGGGAGAAACTGTTCTAGCCGCATTCTTTCCGTAAGCGACCGGTGATCCCATCTACCGCAGAGTCCTGAATTCCGTCACGTTAGATGTCCACCTATCAATAAGTGGACACTTATCATGACGGAATCAAGCGTGTTGGAAGTTCCTCGCAAGCGTCGCC